>NZ_JBEYKR010000134.1:0-19445 GCF_040703535.1 Streptomyces sp. NPDC007346 | reverse complement strand
CGGTACCAGAATCAGCGCGATCAAGGCCGACAGGCGCTTGGTCATGATCAGGTACATGAAGGTGATGACCATGGCGAAGCCGAGGAAGGTCAGCACACCGGGCCCGCACCGCCCTGGGAAGAGCTGCCCAGGAGTGCCTGAGAGCTGCTTGAGGAGCTGCCTGGAAGTTGTTGCCTACCGCCGCCGCCCGCTCAGCCGGTCACCCCGAGCAGGGGTGCCCAGGCCTCCAGGGCCGGCTTCTCGGCGAGGTCGGCGAAGGCCACCTCGATCCCGTGGTCGCGGCGCCAGGCCGCCGCCAGGGACATCAGACGGACGGAGTCGAGCCCGTAGTCGGCGAGGTTCTCGTCGAGCGGGATCTCCTCCGGCTCCTCGCCGAGGATGTCGGCGACATCGGCGCGCAGCTGTTCGAGCGTGAGGGCCACAGCGGTCACTTCCCTTCGAAGACGGCCTGGGTGGTGGTGACGACGGCGCACTTGCCGGCCGCCCAGCGCAGCGCCATCGCGTGGTCGCCGGCCGAGAAGTCCGCCACGGCGTCGGCCACCACGAACGCCTGGATGTCCTGCATCCAGGCGTCGCACGCGGTCATCAGGACGCCGATGTGGGCGTAGACGCCGGTGAGGACGATCTGGTCGCGGCCCTGTTCGCGCAGCCGCTCCAGCAGATCGGTGCGGACGAAACCGCTGTACTTCCATTTGGTGATGACGGTGTCGCCGTCCTCGGGCGCGACCTCGTCCGCGATGGCCGCCGCGTGCTCGTCGGCCGGCAGGCCGGGGCCCCAGAAGTCCTGTTGCAGCCCGCGCTCCTGGGCGCTCTGGCCACCGGGCTGCGCGGTGTAGAGGACGGGAACGCCCAGGCGTGCCGCCTCCTTCTTCAACTCGGCGACGTGCGCGAGGAGTTCCGGCACGGGTGCGGCCTGCCGGTCGTACGCCGACAGGAAGTAGTTCTGGAGGTCGTGGACGAGGAGCACGGCGCGCGCCGGGTCGACGGTCCAGTCGACCCGGTTGGCGGGCAGCTCCTCGGCGGCCGGCATGGGGTAGGGGGCGATGGCGGGCAGGGCCATGGTGGCGAGGGTTCCGTTCGGTGTTTCCGGAACGTTCAGCGGGAACGTTCGAGAGAGGGAGTGGAGGAGGGGGCGGGGGCGGGGACGGCGGTGCGCGCGGCGGCGTTGCGCAGGTCCTTCTTCGAGACCTTGCCGACCCCGGTCTGCGGGAACGCGTCCACGAACTCGACCCGGTCCGGCACCTTGTAGGCGGCCAGGCCCCGTTCGCGTACGAACCGTTTGACGGCGACCGCCTTCAGCGGGCCGGCGCCCGAGCGCAGGATCACGTACGCGCAGACCCGCTCGCCCAGATACGGGTCAGGCTCGGCCACCACGTTCGCGTCGTGCACGGCCGGGTGGGCGAGGATGTGGTTCTCCACCTCCTCGGCGGCGACCTTCTCACCGCCCCGGTTGATCTGGTCCTTGGCGCGCCCCTCCACGACGATGTGCCCGCTCTCGGTGACCCGTACGACGTCGCCGGTGCGGTAGAAGCCGTCCTCGGTGAAGGAACGGGCGTTGTGCTCGGGCGCCTTCCAGTAGCCGCGGATCGTGTACGGGCCCCGGGTCAGCAGGTGGCCCGTCCCGCCGGGCGCCACCTCCCGGTCCTCGTCGTCGACGACCAGGATCTCGTCGTCCGGCGAGATGGGCCGGCCCTGCGTGGTGACGATGGTCTCGACCGGGTCGTCCAGCCGGGTGTAGTTGACCAGCCCCTCGGCCATCCCGAAGACCTGCTGGAGCGTGCAGCCGAGCGCGGGGCGCACCCGGCGGGCCGCCTCCTCGCTGAACTTGGCGCCGCCCACGAGCAGCACGTCCAGGCTGCTGAGGTCGTGCGCGCTGCCGGGCGCGGCCTCGGTCCACAGCAGGGCCAGCGGCGGCACCAGGCCGGTGATGGTCACGCCCTCGCGCTCGATGAGCGGGAAGGCCACCTCGGGCGAGGGCTGCGGGCACAGCACCACGCGCCCGCCGGCGTACAGGGCGCCGAGCGAACCGGGCGAGGAGAGCGGGAAGTTGTGGGCGGCGGGCAGCACGCACAGGTAGACGCTGTTCTCGTCGACACCGCAGATCTCGTTGGAGCCCCGCAGCGAGTAGATGTAGTCGTCGTGGGTGCGCGGGATCAGTTTCGGTATGCCGGTGCTGCCGCCGGAGAGCTGGAGGAAGGCCAGGTCCTCGGGGCGCGGCCCGCCGTAGCCGACCGGCTCCTCCGGCACCTCGGCCAGTGCCTCGAACTCGCCCGGGTCGCCCTGGGCGACGAACACGTGCTTCAGCGTGGGGACTTGGGCGCGGGTCTTCGCCGCCAGCTCCCGGTAGTCGTAACCGCCGTGCTCGGCCGCGACGACGTAGGCGACCGCCTCGGTGAACTCGCAGAAGTAGGCGATCTCACTCTCGCGGTGGGCCGGGAGCGCGAAGACGGGCAGGGCGCCGATCCGGAAGAGGGCGAAGATCACCTCGAAGAACTCGGCGATGTTGGGGAGTTGGACCACCACGTTGTCGCCCTTGGCGATGCCGCGGGAGAGAAGGCCCGCGGCCAGCCGGTCGGCGCGCCGGTCGAGATCGGCGTAGCTCCACCGGCTCCCGGCCACCGGGTCGACGACCGCGATCCGGTCCGGGTGCGCCTCGGCGCGCTGCCGCAGCATCTCGCCGAAGGTCTCCCCACGCCACCAGCCGGCCGCCCGGTACCTCTCGGCGAACTCGGCGGGCCAGGTGGGAGCGGCTTGCGTACTCACAGTTCGGCCCCCACGGCGCTGAGGAAGGTGCGGAACTTGGCCCCGGTCTCGGCGGTCTCCGCCTCGGGCTCGGAGGCGGCGACGACGCCCGCTCCCGCGTAGAGGCGCAGCGTGCGCTCCTCGGCCTCGGCGCAGCGGATGGTGACGACCCATTCGCCGTCGCCGTCGGCGTTCCCCCAGCCGACGACACCGGTGAAGAACCCCCGGTCGAACGGCTCGGTCTCCGCGATGACCTGACGGGCCGTCACCGTCGGCGTGCCGCACACGGCGGGCGTCGGGTGGAGCGCCATGGCCAGGTCCAGCGCCGAGGTGCCGGGGGAGGAGAGGGTGCCGGTGACCGTGGTGGACAGGTGCCACATGGTGGCGGTGCGGATCAGCGTCGGCCGGGCCGGGACGGTCATGCCGGTGCAGTGCGGGGCGAGCGCCTGGTGGACGGCGTCCACGACGACGGCGTGCTCGTGGAGGTCCTTGACGGACTCCAGCAGCGTCGCCGCCCGGCGGACGTCCTCGGCGAGGTCGTCGCTGCGCGGGGTGGACCCGGCGAGCGGGTTGGCGACCACCTGGTCGCCGTGGCGGGAGACCAGCAGTTCGGGGCTGGCGCCGATCAGGGTGCGGCCGGGGCCGGTCGGCAGGGCGAAGGTGTAGCCGGAGGGGTCGCGGCGGGCCAGACGCTGGAGCATCGCGGGCAGGTCGAGCGGGGAGCCGGAGGTGAGCTCCAGGGTGCGGGCCAGCACCACCTTGCTGAACTCGCCGCGCCACATGCGGGCCACGGCGGCGGCGACGCCCTTGCCGTAGATCTCGGGCTCGGGCACGGGCAGGATCTGCCAGTCGGCGGCGGCGGAGGAGGTGGCGGGCAGGGCGATGAGCGGGTCGGAGGCGAGCGGCGGGGCGGTGCGCACCGTGGCCGGCACGTGCAGGGCGGCCGCTGCCGTGTGGTCGAAGGGGATGGCGCCGATCACGACGGGCGATTCCTGTCCGGCGGCGACGGCCTCGGCCAGGGTGGCGTCCACCCGCTCGGTCACGGTTCTTGCGTCGTGCGGGACTTGGCGTCCCGGGCCGCGGGCGAGCAGGGTGCGGCGGGGCGTGGCGAGGAAGTGGTCGCCCGGTGTGTAGGCGTCCAGGAGCGAGGTGGCCGCTCCTACGGCGGGGTGGGCCGGATCGGCCGGGGGGACATGTGTGGCGACCTGGGATGCCGTCGACACGGGAACTCCATTCTCGATGGTCCCGTCAGCGGGTGCGGGGGGCTGGATGGGAGGGTGAAGTGGTACGGAGGGAACGTGCGGGGCCGCCGGTCAGCGCAGGGTCGCGCCGCCGTCGACGTACAGCTCCTGGAGCGTGATGTGGCGGGCGCGGTCCGAGGCGAGGAACGCCACCGCGTCGGCGATGTCGGAGGGTTCGGCGATCCGGCCGAGCGGAATGCCGGTGCGGTAGGTCGACGGGTCCCCGTCGATCACTCGCGCCTCGGCGCCCGGGTCGGTCCACAGCGCCCGTTGCATCGCGGTGTCGGTGGAGCCGGGGGCGACGACGTTGCAGCGTACGCCGCTGCGGGCGAGTTCGAGGCCCAGACACCTGGTGAACATGGCGGCGGCGGCCTTGGAGGCGGCGTAGGCCGCCATGCCGGTGCGCGGGATGCCGGCGGCGTTGGAGCCGACGGTGACGATGCAGCCGGTCTTCCGCGTCACCATCAGCGGGGCGACGGCCTGGGAGACCTGGAAGACGCCGGTGGTGTTCACCGCGAAGGTGTCCGCCCAGTCCTGCGCGGAGAGGGTGGTCGCCGGGCCGGTGCGCAGGATGCCCGCGACGTTCACCAGGACGTCCACCGGGCCGAGTTCGTCCTCGATCCGGGCCACGGTGTTCTCCACCGAGACGCGGTCCGTGACATCCATCACGTAGGGGTCCAGACAGCCCGCCGAACGCTCGCCCGCCGGCAGTTTCTCCTGCCGCCGGGGCCAGTCGGCGGCCAGCGCCTCGATGGTGTGGCCGGCGCGGTCGGTGGCGGCCACCTGGGCGCCGAGGTCGGCGAGCAGTTCGGCGACAGCGGCTCCGATGCCCTGTCCGGCGCCGGTCACCAGGGCCGTGCGGCCCTCGAACTCGCCATTTCTGCCCGGTATGTGCTCAGGCATGAGCAACCTCCCCCTGAGTGTTAGGTAAGGGTAACCTAAATTGATTCGGCCGCCCAGAAGGGGGTCGAGCCGTCGATATGCGGTTAGGTTAGCCTCACCTTATGCAAACGCCGCGCACGGGGACCACGACCTCGGCCCCCGAACATGACCCCTCGACCGCCCAGTTGGACGGAGGGGGGAGCGAACGGAGGGCGACGACACCGCCCGCCGGAGCGGATCAAGCCCCTCCGGTACCCGGCTCCAGACCCGGTTCCGTATCCGGTACGGAGATATCTCCGGGTACGGAGACGGCCCAGGGCGCACCTTCCACCGGCGGCCGCACCGTCGCGCCCCCCAACAGCGGCCGCACCGTCGCGCTCGCCGTCGCCGGTCTCACGGTCGCCGTCCTGCTGCTCGGCGGCCTCTCCCTCTCCATCGGGGCGGGCGAGGTCGGCGTCGGCGGGGTACTCGACTACCTGTTCAACCGGGACGGGGCCCGCGACAACGCCCGCCTCTCCCTCGTCGTCGGGGACCTGCGCATTCCGCGCACCCTCACCGCGCTGCTCGTCGGCGCGGCCCTCGGCGTCGCCGGATGCCTGCTCCAGGCGGTCACCCGCAACCCGCTCGCCGAGACCGGTCTGCTCGGCGTCAACGCGGGCGCGTCCCTCGGTGTCGTCGCGGGCATCGCGCTCCTCGGCTTCGATTCCGGTTACGCCTACCTGGTCTGCGCGTTCGTCGGCGCGGTGGTCGCCAGCGGCCTGGTCCTCCTCATCTCCGGGCGGCGCGGCGGCGGCTCTCCCATGCGCCTGGTCCTCGCGGGCGCGGCGCTCGGCGCCACCTTCGGCGGACTCACCAGCGTCATCGTCGTCAACTCCGCCGAGACCTACGACAGATTCCGCTTCTGGGTCCTCGGCTCCCTCGCCGGAGTCGAGGGCTTCGGCGAACTCGGCCGCCTGGCCCCCGTCCTGGCCGTCGGATTCCTCGTCGCCCTGCTCGTCGCCCGCCCCCTCTCCGCCCTCGCGCTCGGCGACGACCTGGCTCGCAGCCTCGGCCACCGGCCGCCCGTCATCCGTACGGTCGTCGCGCTCGGCGTCACCCTCCTGGCCGCCTCCGCCGTCGCACTCGCCGGGCCCATCTCCTTCCTCGGCCTGCTCGCCGGATTCCTCGCCCGCGCCATCGCGGGCACCCGGCTGGCCGCCCGCATCCTGATCGCCGGACTCATCGGCGCCTGCGTCCTGACCGTCTCGGACGTCGCCGCCCGCGTGGTCTCCCGCCCCTTCGAGGCGCCCGTCTCCGTCATCGTCGCCCTCATCGGAGCCCCCGTACTCATCGCCATCGTCCGCTCCAAGCAGCTGGCCTCGATGGGCATGACGGAGCCGGCCACCGAGGAGCGCGCCCCGGACCGCCCGCGCCGCTTCAAGCTCGCCCTGCCCCGCCCGAAGCGCCGTACCCCCAAGGCCGCCCGGGTCCGCCCGCCCGACACCCTCGTCGTCCGCCGCGGCCCCCTCTCACTGCTGGTCACCCGGCGCGCGGCCCTCGCCGCCCTCGCCCTCGCCGGGGCCCTCCTGCTCGCCGTCGTCCTCTCCGCCTACGCGGGCCAGAGCGACATGGGCGTCGGCCGCACCTTCCGCGCGGTCCTGGGCCAGGGCGACCACTTCGACGTGCTGCTCGTCCAGAACTTCCGCCTCGGCCGCATCGTCGCCGGACTCACGGCGGGCGCCGCCCTCGGCCTCGCGGGCTGCCTCACCCAGACCCTGGCCCGCAACCGCCTGGCCACCCCCGAACTCCTCGGCGTCAACGACGGGGCCACCGCCGCCGTCCTGCTCTCCGTCAGCCTCAGCGCCACCGGCACGTTCGGCGCCTGGTGGGCCGGGCCGATCGGCGCGCTGGTCGCCGTCATCGTCGTCACCACCGTCTCCGGCGGCCTCGGCCAGCGCGGCTACCGCGTCCTGGTCGTAGGCCTCGCGATGTCCGCACTGGCCTCGGCCATCACCCAAGTCGTCCTGTCCCGCCGCTCCTTGAGTTCCGCCAGCTCCCTGTACGTATGGACCTCCGGCAGCCTCAACGGACGCAGCTACTCCGTCGCCGTCCCCGTCCTCATCGGCCTCGCGGTCCTCGTCCCCATCAGCCTCGCCGTCGCCCGCCACCTGGGGGTCCTGCGCTTCGACGACGCCACCGCCTCCTCCCTCGGCTCCGCCCCCGGCCGGGTCCGCGCGCTGGCCCTGCTCCTGGCCGTCGGCCTCGCGGGCCTCGCGGTCGGCATCTGCGGCCCGGTCGGCTTCGTCGCGCTCGCCTCCCCGGTCATCGCCTCCCGGCTCGCCGGCCCCCTGCGGGTCCCGCTGGTCGGCTCGATGCTCACCGGGGCCGTCCTCGTCGTCGCCGCCGACACCCTCGGCCGGATCGTCTTCGACGGCGTCGAACTCCCCGTCGGCATCGTCACCACCGTCCTCGGCGGCCCGTTCCTGCTCTGGGTCCTCCTCGGCCGCTCCGCCGCCACCCGCGTCTGAAAGGCGGCCCGCACATGACCTACCCACCGCGCCGCAACCCGCCCGCCCCTCCCGCACCCGTGGGACCGACCGCAACCGAGGTGCCCACCGTGCGAAGCCCCCTGCTGCGTACGCTCCTCGAAGACGTACGGGCGGGCAGGCCCGACGCCGAGGAGGAGTTCTGGCGGTACGTCTCGGAAACCGGCGCCCCCCTCGTCGAACCCGACCCCGAGGGCGAGGCCGACCACCGGCTGGTCACCTTCGTCCGCCGCGAGGACCCCGACCGCCCCGCCACCCACGTCCTGGCCCTGGTCCACACGGTCACCGACAAGGACCGGCACGCCGGAGACCTCGCCCCCCACCTGATGGAACGGGTCGAGGGCACCGGGGTCTGGGCCATCAGCCACCGGCTGCGCACCGACCACCGCGCCTCCTACCAGTTCCACGCCACGGCCGGCTCCCGCGAGGACGCCCTGCGCGCCGACCGCCCCTCCTGGCGCACGGTGCTCGACCACGCGGAGCCCGACCCGCTCAACACCGGGGCCCCGCTGCCCTCCCGCGACGGCCGCAACCCCGCCTCTGTACTCGAACTGCCCGAGGCGCCCGACCAGTCCCGTATCCGACGCCGCGACGACGTGGACCGGGGCGAGCGCCTCGACACCGAGGTGGACGGCCGCCGGATCACCGTCCACCTCCCCCCGGGGCACCGCCGGGGCGGCGGCCCGTACGCGCTCGCCGTGCTGCTGGACGGCGAGATGTGGGGGCCGGTGCTCGGCGTCGGCGACATCTTCGACAACCTGCACGCGGACGGTGAACTCCCGCCCACCGTCGCGCTCCTGGTCGACACCATGGGACGCCGCATGGAGGATCTGGCGTGCAGCGCCCCGTTCGTCGACTGGCTCGCCGACACCCTGCTGCCCTGGGCCGAGCGGGAGTTCGGGGCCGGGGCGGACGCCGGCCGGACCGTCGTCGCCGGACAGAGCGCGGGCGGCCTCACCGCCGCCTTCGCCGCCTTCCGGCGCCCCGACCGCTTCGGCCTCGCCCTCTCCCAGTCCGGCTCCTTCTGGTGGCCCGACGACGAGCGCGGCGGCGAATGGCTGACCGGGCAGTACGCCTGGGCGGAGCGCAGGCCCATCACCCTCCACCTGGAGGTCGGCCGGCAGGAGTGGATGCTGCTGGAGGAGAACCGCAGGCTCCGCAACGTCCTGCGGGCCCGCGGCTACGACGTGCGCTACCGGGAGTTCAACGGCGGCCACGACTACGCCTGTTGGCGCGGCGGCCTGGCGGACGGGCTGGCAGCGCTGCTCGGCCCGTAACGCACACCGCTTGGCCCATAGCGCACACTGCTCGGCCCGTAACGCACACCGCTCGGTCCACACGCACACCGCCCGATCCGCAACGCACACCGCCCGGCCGGTATCGCACACCGCCCCACGAGCACGCACAAAGGGGGCGGGACGGCATCCCCCTCCGGATGCCGCCCCGCCCCCCTTGCGTGGCTCTCAGCCCTTGACGGCCGGAGCCCCGTCCGCCGCCAGGTCCTCACCCGGCGGCGCGTCCTCGTCGTCGAACGGCGGCGGCTGTGGGGCCTCGCGCGGCAGCCGCAGCGCGAGGACCGCCCCGGCCGCGACGAGCGCCGCCGTCACCCAGACCGCCGTACGGTACGGGCCCGGGTCGGCGGCGGCCTCCGTCACATGACCGCCCCCGATCACCGCCGCACAGGCGGCGATGCCCAGCGCACCGCCGAGCGTGCGGACGATCTGGAACAGCCCCATCGCCTGGCCCATGTCGGCGGGCCCGATCGACTCGAACCCGGAGATCTGCACGGTGAGCACCGCCGTGCCGAGCACCAGACCGATCAGGAACATCAGCCCGCGCACGCTCCACGCGTTCTCCGCCACACCCGGTACCGCGAGCGTCGCGAAGACCGCCGCCGCGACCAGCAGCGCCGGCACGGTCAGCAGCCGGGGGCCGAGCCGCGGCAGCAGCCGGTCCACCACCTGCGAGGCCAGCATCAGCCCCACCGCCTCCGGGAAGACGCTCAGCCCGGCGTCGAGCGCCGAGGCGCCCAGGCTCGCCTGGTAGAGCAGCGGGAAGACGAACAGCACACCCATCAGCCCGGCCGCGGTGACCCCGGCCAGCGCCGAGGCCGACCCGTACACCCGGTCGGCGAGCAGCCGCAGCTTGAGCAACGGCGTCTTCGCCCGCACCTGGTGCAGGACGGCCGCCACCAGCAGGACCGAGCCCAGCGCCGCGCTCACCGCGACGGCGGGCCGGGTCCAGCCCTGGGACGGGCCGAAGCCGAGCGCGTAGGTCAGCAGCCCCAGCGCCGGAGTGGCCAGCCAGAAGCCCACCGTGTCGAACTTCCCCTCGGGGCCCTCGACATGCTCGCGCAGACCGAAGACGCCCAGCAGGACCGCCGCCGTGCCGATCGGCACGTTCACGAAGAACAGCCAGTGCCAGGAGAGGTGTTCGGTGAGCAGCCCGCCCAGCGGCGGACCGAGCGCGGGCATCAGGGCCGTCGGCACGATCAGCACCTTGGCCAGCTTCATCCGCTCGTGCGGCGGGAACGCCCGGAACAGCAGCGTCATCCCGACCGGCGTCAACAGCCCACCGGCCAGGCCCTGTACGGCCCTGGCCACCACCAGCGTGTCGAGGTCGGGCGCCAGCCCGCAGACCGCCGAGGCGATCGTGAACGCGGTCAGGGCGCCGAGGAACACCCGCTTCGTCCCGAACCGGTCACCCAGCCACCCCGCCACCGGCAGCCCCACCGCGAGCGCGACCAGGAAGGCCGTCTCGACGGTGTTGGCCGCCGACAGCGGGCGGCCGAAGTCGCCGGCGATCGTGTAGAGCGCCGGGTTCACGATCGTCGAGTCCAGGCCGTTCATGCACATCGCGGCCGTGTAGACGAGGACGACGGCGATCCGGGGGCGTATCCGGGGCCGGACCAGCAGCCCGCTCACCGTGCGGTGGCGGCGAGGGGGCCGTCCCGGTGCGCGCCGATCCGGTCCAGCGCCTCCTGGCGGGCGCACGGGCCGTACGCCGTCGACCAGCCCGCGGGCACCGCCGCGAACAGCGGCCACAGCGAGTGCTGCCCCTCGGCGTTGGCCAGGACGAGGAACTCCCCGTCCGCGTCGAAGGGGTTGGCGGGTGCGTCACTCATCGGTGTCACTTCTCCAGCTCGGTCAGTCGGTCGGCGACCACGCGGGCGATGTGCGCGATCGGTTCGGGCAGGGTCATGTCCTTGTGCGAGCAGGCCACGTTCGTGTTGTCGATGCGCCCGCTCACGTAGGGCGTCCACGTCTCCGGAGTCAGGGTGTCGTCGATGGTGTCCACCGTGGCCCGGAAGAACAGCACATCGCCCCGGAAGACCCGGTGGTCGTAGCCCCGTACGAGGTCGTTGGTGTTGAGGTACACCTCGCCGAGCGCCTCGATCTTCGCGGCGGAGAGCGCGGCCAGCGGGGAGCCCTCGCGGCGCAGCACCTCCACCACGTTCGCGGTCGTCAGCTCCTTGTCCCCGAGGCTGTCGGGGCCGTAACCGCCCATGGTGAGCAGCGATTCGAGCGCCTCCGCCTGGTCGGGCACCGGCAGGTCGCGGAACCCCTCGGCGGGGTAGGCGTCCAGGATGGCCAGCAACTCGACCTCCTGGCCCGTCTCCTGGAGGTGCGCCGCGACGGCGTGCGCGATGATCCCGCCGGTCGACCAGCCCAGCAGCCGGTAGGGCCCCTCGGGCTGGACCTCGCGGATGCGGGAGGCGTAGTGGGCGGCCAGCTCCTCCAGCGTGGTCGGCAGCGGCTCGCGAGCCGTCGCCTCACCGACGCCCTGGGCCTGAAGCCCGTAGATCGGCACATCGGCCGGGAGATGGCGGATCAGCCCCGCGTAGCACCAGCTCAGACCGCCCGCCGGGTGCACGCAGTGGACGGGGGAGCGGTCGCCGGGGCGGGCCGGGCGCAGCGGCAGCAGCACATCCAGCGGGTCCTCCTCGCGCGAGACGTCCAGCGCCGCGTCCAGCGCGGCCGGCGTCGGCGCCTGGAAGACCGTGCCGATCGACACCTCGATGCCGAACGCGGACCTGATCCGCCCCGCGAGGCGCACCGCGAGCAGCGAATGGCCGCCCAGGTCGAAGAAGTTGTCCTCCACCCCGGCCGCCGGCAGCCCCAGCACCTCCGCGAAGACCGAGCAGAGCTGCTCCTCGCGCACGGTGCGCGGAGCCCGGCCGCCACCGCCCACCGGGGCGCCCGGCGCGGGCAGCGCCTTGCGGTCCAGCTTGCCGTTGCCGGTCAGCGGCAGCCGCTCCAGCACCACCACGGCCGAGGGCACCATGTGCACCGGCAGGGTCGCCGCCGCGTGCTCGCGCAGCTCGGACGGGACCGGATCGGCACCGGGCGCCGGGACGACGTAGCCGACCAGCCGCTTGTCGCCCGGCACGTCCTCCCGGACCACCACCGCCACATCCGCGACCTCCGGGTGCGCGGCCAACACCGCCTCGATCTCGCCCAGTTCGATACGGAACCCACGGATCTTCACCTGCTGGTCGCCGCGCCCGAAATACTCCAGCGCCCCGTCGGTACGCCGCCGGGCGAGGTCGCCCGAGCGGTACATCCGGGTGCCGCTCTCCCCGAAGAGATGCGCGTACGGGTCCGCGACGAACCGCCCCGCCGTCAGGTCGGGCCGCCCCAGATAGCCGAGGGCCACGCCCTGACCGGCGACGTACATCTCGCCGGTCACCCCGGGCGGCACCGGCTGGAGCCGGTCGTCCAGCACGTAGACCCGCAGGTCGGGGATGTTGACCCCGATGGTGCTGGAGACGGCCGAGGCGGCCGTCGCCCGGTCGAGCGCCAGGTAGGAGACATGGACGGTGGTCTCGGTGATGCCGTACATGTTGACCAGCGTCGGCGCGTCCTCCTGGTGGCGCGTGTACCAGTCCGCGAGCCTCCCCAGCTCCAGCGCCTCACCGCCGAACACCACGTACCGCAGCGCCAGGTCGTGCCCGGGGGCCTCCCGGTCGGCGGCGGCCAGCTGGTAGAACGCGGACGGCGTCTGGTTGAGGACGGTGACCCGCTCCTCGGCCAACAGCCGCAGGAACGCCCGCGGGTCACGGCTCGTCAGGTGCGGCACGACGACGACCCGGCCGCCGTACAGCAGCGCACCCCACAGCTCCCACACCGAGAAGTCGAAGGCGTAGGAGTGAAACAGCGTCCACACGTCCTCCGGGCCGAACGCGAACCAGTGCTCGGTCGCCGTCATCAGCCGCGTCACATTGTGCTGCGTGACGACGACCCCCTTGGGGCGCCCGGTGGACCCCGAGGTGTAGATGACGTACGCCGGGTCCTGCGGGCTCAGCGGACGCGTCCGGTCCGACTGGCTCAGCGGCCCGTCCGGGAAGCCCGCCGCCTCGTCCACCGTGATCATCGGCAGCTCGTGCGCGGGCAGCCGGTCCGCCGTCGCCGCGTCGGTGATCAGCGCGGCCGGACGGGCGTCCTCCAGCATGTACGCGAGGCGTTCCGCCGGGTAGTCCGGGTCCATCGGCAGATACGCGGCGCCCGACAGCGAGACCGCCAGCAGCCCCGCCACCAGGTCCAGCGACCGCGGCAGCGCGAGCGCCACGATGGAGCCCGGACCGATGCCACGGGCCGCGAGCAGCCGCGCCGACGACTGCGCCCTGGAGGAGAGTTGCGCGTACGTCAGCGACTCGCCCGCGCAGCTCACGGCCACGCGGTCCGGGTGACGGCGGGCCGCCACCTCGTAGACCTCCGCGAGTGTGAGCGGCACCGGCCGGTCGGCGGGGACGCCGTTGGCCTCGACCAGGGCGCGGTGCACCTCGTCCTCACCGAGGACGGGCAGAAGACCGACGGGGGTCTCCGGCTGTGCGGCGGCGGCGGTCAGCAGCCGGGCCAGCCGGTCCGCGAGCGCCTGGGCACTCGACCGGTCGAAGAGGTCCGTCCGGAACTCCAGGAACCCGGCGATCCCGCCGCCGGCCAGCTCGCCCGCGTTGAGGGTCAGGTCGAACTTGGCGGTGCCCGACGGTACGGCGGCGAGCCGCGCGGTGGCGTCCGGGCCGAAGGCGGCGGGCCCGTCCGCGATCGACTGCCAGGCCAGCATCGTCTGGAAGAGCGGATGCCGGGCCAGCGAGCGCGGCGGATTCAGCGCCTCCACCAGGTGGTCGAACGGCAGCGCGTCGTGCTCGTACGCGGCGAGTGTCGTCGCCCGCACCCGGTCCAGGAGGGCGCCGAAGCCGGGGTCGCCGGAGGTGTCGGTGCGCAGGACCACGGTGTTGGTGAAGAAGCCGACGAGCCCGGCCGTGGTGTCGTCGTCGCGGCCCGCCACGGGGGTGCCGATCGGGATGTCGGTGCCGCAGCCGTGCCGGGTCAGCAGCGCGGCGAGCCCCGCCTGCACGGTCATGAAGACCGTCGCGCCGTGCGACCGGGCCAGCCGCCGCAGCGCCTCGTGCGTGGCCGCGTCCAGCGCGAACGGCACGGTGTCACCGGCCGAGGTGGCGACGGGCGGCCGGGGCCGGTCGGTGGGCAGCTCCAGCTGGTCCGGCAGCCCGGCCAGGGCCTCGCGCCAGTGGGCGAGCTGCGCCTCGGCCAGCGGGGTCGGCTCTGCGGGGGTGCCCAGAAGCTGCTGGAGCCGGGCGGCGTGGTCGACGTACTGGCCGGCCGGCGGCGTGAACTCCGGGGCGCTGCCCGCGAGGCGGGCGGTGTAGGCCGTGGCCAGGTCGCGGGCCAGGGGCGTGGTGGACGCGCCGTCGCCCGCGATGTGGTGGAGCAGCAGGAGCAGGGTGTGGTGGTCGGGCCCGTCGCTGAACAGGACCGTGCGCAGCGGCGGCTCGGCGGCCAGGTCGAAGCAGTACCGCACGGCCTCGGTCAGGTCGCTGCCGGGCTCCGCGAGCCGCAGCACCGGGCGGGCCGCCTCATGGCCCGGCGGAAGGATCACCTGGTGGGGAGTGCCGTCCCCGTCGGCTCCGGAGCCGTTGTCAGTGGGCGGATATACCGTTCTCAGTGTCTCGTGACGGTCCACCAGATCACGCAGGGCGAGCTGGAGCGCGTCCCGGTCGAGGGGGCCGTCGACGCTGAGCACGAGCGGGATGTTGTAGGTCGGGCTGGGCCCTTCGAGGCGGTGGAGGAACCACAGCCGCTGCTGGGCCGGGGAGAGCGGGAGGGGACCGGTGCGGGGCACGGGGGTCAGCGGTACGGAGGCGGTGGCCGCGCCACCGCGGGTGCGGACCTGGGCGGCGATGGCCGCGGGGGAGGAGTGGCGGAAGACGTCGGCGATGGAGAACGGGACGCCGAAGTGCTCGCGGACGCGGGCGGCCAGCCGGGCGGCGAGCAGGGAGTGCCCGCCGAGGTCCAGGAAACCCGCCTCGGCGGCCGGGGGCTCCGCGATACCGAGGACGTCGGCGTAGAGACCCCGCACGATCTCGGTGTGCGGGCCGCTCTCACCGACGACCTCCGCCCCGATGGCGGCGAAGAGCGGTTCGGGGTCGGGCAGGGCGCGGTGGTCCAGCTTGTCGTTGGCGGTACGGGGGAGGGCGTCGAGCAGCGTCACGGTCGCGGGGACCATGTGCTCGGGCAGGGCGGCGGCCAGGTGGTCGCGGAGGGCGTTGGGGGTGGGTGCCGTTCCGCCCTTCTCCGCGACCGCGTAGGCGAGGAGGCGCTTGCCGTGACCGGTCTCCCGGGCGATGACGGCAGCCGCGGCGACCTGCGGGTGCGTGGCCAGCCGGGCCTGGATCTCCCCGAGTTCGATCCGGAAGCCGCGGATCTTCACCTGGTCGTCGCTGCGGCCCAGGAACTCCAGCGTGTGGTCCTCGCGGCGGCGCACCAGGTCCCCGGTGCGGTACATCCGGCCCCCGGGCGCGCCGTGGAGCGCGCCGAACGGGTCCGCGACGAACCGCTCGGCCGTCAGGTCGGGACGGCCCAGGTAGCCGAGGGCCAGGCAGGGCCCGGCGATGTACAGCTCACCGGTCACCCCGGCGGGCACGGGACGCAGGGAGGAGTCCAGCACGTAGACCCGCGATCCCCGCACGGGTCGGCCCTCGGGCCGGTCCGGCGACTCGCCGGGCAGCCAGTAGTAGGCGTCGACGGTCGTCTCGGTGGGGCCGTAGAGGTTGACCGGGTGGACGTCCTCGGCGGCGAGCAGCCGCTCCCAGAGGGCCGGGGGTACGGCCTCGCCGCCGACGACCACATGGGCGGGGTGGTGGCGGCCCTCGTCCAGCAGGCCTTCGGCGATGAGCGCTTCGGCGTAGGAAGGGGTGACGTCGAGATAGTCGACGCGGTGGGTGTCGACGTACGCGGACAGGGTCGCCGGGTCCCGGTAGGCGGCGTCGTCCAGCAGGTGCAGCTCATGGCCGTGGACCATCCACAGCAGCGGGTCCCAGGAGGCGTCGAAGGCGAACGAGGCGCTGTGGGCGACCCGGAGCCGCTCCCGGCCGGTGCGGGCGACGGCCGGGGCGATGTGGTCGGTGAGGTGACCGGCGCCGAGGTTGGCCAGTGAGGCGTGGCTGACGAGGACGCCCTTGGGGCGCCCGGTGGAACCGGAGGTGTGGATGAGATAGGCGGGGTCCGTGAGCGAGGGCCCGGCGGGCAGCGGACCGTCCGGGCAGGCGGCGAGGGCCTCGGCCGTGGCGGGCTCGTCGAGCGCCACCGTGGGCACGCCGTGCGGCGGGAGCGCGGCCAGGGTCGCGGCCGTGCCGATGACGGCGACGGGCCGGGCGTCCTCCAGGACGGCCAGCGTCCGGGCGGCGGGGTGGCCGAGGTCCAGCGGCTGGCAGACCAGACCCGCCTTGAGCACGGCGAGCAGGGCCACCACCATGTCGGCGGTCCGGGGCAGGGCCAGCGCCACCGTGGCACCGGTCTGCGCCGGGGCCCCGGCCGCCTCGGCTCCGGCCGCCCCGGCCCCAGCTGCCTCAGCCCCGACCGCCCCTGCCCCGGCCAGGAGGTGGGCCAGCCGGTCGGACGCGGCGTCCAGCTCGGCGAAGGTGAGGGTGGCGCCGGTACGGGCGTCGTCAGTATCAACGCCTGCGTCGGCTCGGGCGTCAGCACCCGCGTCGGCGCCGGCCCCCGCACCGGCGGCGCTCTCCGTCCCCCCGGCGTCTTCCGCGTGCCCGGCGCCCCGGAACGTGCCCGCGAGGGTGGAGCGTACGGCGACGGCCCCGGGCGTCAGCGCGGCCTGCGCGGTGAACGTCTGGGGGAGTGTGAGCGTGGCGGGCGGCTCGGTGCGGCCCGCCGTGGCCTCGCGCACCTCGTCGTCGGTGAGCAGGTCCACGGTGGCGACCGGCCGGCCCGGGGCGGTGAGCAACAGCTCGGTGAGGCCGTCGAGATAGCGCAGCCAGGTCTCCTCGTGGGCGGCGAGCTTGGCCTCCCCGTACGCGGCGGGGTCGGCGTCCAGCGTGAGCCGCAGCCCGCCGTCCGGCCCCGGTGCCGCGCCCACCGCGAGGCTCTCCACGGGTCCGGCGGCGAGGTTGCGCACGGTGCCGGGGAGCCCGGCGAAGTCCAGGGCGCTGTCGAAGGCCTTGATGTTGACCATCGGTCCGGTCAGCGGCGCGTCGGCCGACTCCAGGGCCAGGTCGCGACGGAGGTCCGCCTGCGGGTAGCGCTGGTGGCGGCGGACCTCGCGGATCTCCAGCACCACCCGGCGCAGCAGCTCGGCCCCGGTGTCCTGCGGACGCACGGCGATGCGCAGCGGCAGCACGTTCACCGTCATGGCCGGGGTGCGCAGGGCGGCCGGGCCGCGCCGGTTGGTCAGCGGCAGCCCCAGCACCACGTCCTCGGCGCCCGTGAGCCGGTGCAGATGACCGGCGGTCGCGGCGACGACGAGCTCGGCCCAGGTCGCCTTCGCGGCGCGCGCCGCCCGGGAGAGCCGGTCCAGGGTGCTCGCGGGGAGATCGGTGGTCCGGTGGAGGAGGCCGCTGCCGGCGGAGCCACCGGAACGCACGGGTGCGGCCTCGGGGGAGTACCCGGCCATACGTTCCGCCCAGAAGGCGCGGTCCGTGGCGTACTCCTCACCGGACAGGTACGCCGCCTCGTCGTCGGTCAGCTCGCCCAGCGGGGCGAACCGGCCCTCGGGCGCTGGCTCCTGGGCGACCGCGGCGGAGTACAGCTCGGCGACGCGACGTCCGATCAGCGAGAGCGCGTAGGCGTCGACGGCTATGTGGTGGACCCGCTGGTACCACCAGTGGCGGGTCCCGCCCACCCGGATCAGCGCCTGCGTCATCAGCCCGTCGGCGGAGGCGAGGTCCACCGGCCGGGCCAGGTCCTCGCGCATCCACGCCTCGGCCTGTTCCGGCGTCAGTTCGAGCCGGTGGACGACGGGTTCGGCGTGCATGACGTGCTGCACCGGCGTGCCGTCGGCCTCGGAGATCCGCACGGCCAGCGTGTCCGCCTCGCCCACGGCCCGGCCGAGCGCCTCGGCGAACAGCTCCGCGTCGAGCGGCCCCTCGATCTCCACGCAGTCGGCCGTGTTGAGCTCCGTGCCCAGCGGCGCCAGCTGGTGCGCGTAGTAGATGCCCGACTGCGCGGTCAGGAGAGGCAGAGCTCGGGAGGGAGGGCCGCCGGGGTGCGCTGCCGAAGAGCTGGTCGGGCGGTTCGGACGCTCATGCATGTGTGTGACGACTCCCCTGAAGGACAACGGACACCGGGTCGTCAGACTCCCCGGCACGCACTTAGGTAAGGCTAAGTTAACCTATTTTCGACCGTGCAGGCGACCGTCCCCAGGGCGGTCCCGGAACGCCCAGGAGGGCCCCATGACCGTCCCCGGAACCGAACGTGCCGCGACGCAGGACGTCGGGGCGACCGACGAGCGGCCCGGCTCCCTGAGGGCCGCCGTCCGGAACACGGTCACGGAGAACGCCGAGGCCCTGCTCGACCTCAGCCGGCGCATCCACGCCGACCCCGAGACCGCCTTCGAGGAACACCGATCCGCCGCACTCTGCGCCGAACTCCTGGCCGCACACGGCTTCGAGGTCACCGCCCCCGCCCACGGCCTGGAGACGGCCTTCCGGGCCACCATCGGCTCGGGCCCCGTCACCGTCGCCATCGCCTGCGAGTACGACGCGCTCCCGGGCCTCGGCCACGCCTGCGGCCACAACCTGATCGCCGCCGCCGGGGTCGGCGCGGCGCTCGGCCTCGCCCCGTACGCCGACGAACTCGGCCTGACGGTCCGGGTCCTGGGCACGCCCGCCGAGGAGCGCGGGGCGGGCAAGGCGCTCCTCCTGGAGGCCGGGGCGTTCGACGGGGTGGACGCCGCGATGATGGTCCACCCCTGCCCCTTCGAGCTGGCGGACTTCCGCTCGTTCGCCCTCGGCACCCTGGACGTCACCTACACCGGCCGCTCCGCCCACCCCAGCCTCAACCCGCACGAGGGCCGCAACGCCGCCGACGCCCTCACGGTCGCCCAGGTCGCCCTGGGGCTGCTGCGCCAGCAACTGCCGCCCCAGTGGCGGGTGCACGGCATCACGACGGCGGCCGGGACCTCGCCCAACGTGATACCCGATCGGGCCACCGCCACGTACGAGATCCGCGCGCTCGCCGCCGAGGACCTGCGGGAGCTGCGGCAGCGCGTCGAGGACTGCTTCCGGGCCGGCGCGCTCGCCACGGGCTGCGAAGTGACCCTGGAACAGCCCGAACCCGACTACCTCGACTTCCGGGGCGACGCGGAGCTGCTCCGGCTCTGGACCGCCAACGCCCGTGAGCTCGGCCGCGCCGAATCCGTCGAGCGCCCGCCCTTCGCCTGCACGGACATGGGCAACGTCTCGCACGTGGTGCCGTCCATCCACCCGGTGCTGGACATCAGCGGCGGGGCCTGCGGCCCGCACGAGCCCGAGTTCGTGGCCGCCGCCGTCTCCCCGGCGGCCGAACAGGCGCTGCTGGACGGGGCGGTGGGCATGGCCTGGACGGCGGCGGACTTCGCGGCGGCCCGTACGGCCGGTGCGGAAGCCACCCCGTCCGGCTGACCCGCCCACCCGCCGGAAGCGCCCGCGGCCCCGGCCCGGGGGGGCGGGGCGGGGCGCCCGGGGGGGGGGGGGGCCCGGGGGGGGGGGTGGGGCGACACCGGGGGGGGGGCCGGCCCCGAGTGCGACAAAAACACGGAGGCCCCC
>NZ_JBEYKR010000133.1:0-19825 GCF_040703535.1 Streptomyces sp. NPDC007346 | reverse complement strand
TGCTGCTGGTACTCATACCAGTCCAGGCGCGAGCCGAGGATCAGCTTCAGGTCATAGCGCAGGTTGAAACGCACGGCGGTGTAGGCACTGGTGGAGATCATCGCCTTCGAGCGCGGTGAGTTCACCTCGTACTCCGCCTGCGGCATCCCGTACTGGGTGAGCGGCGACGTCGAGGGGCCGGACGCTCTGATCGCGCGGACCGCCGAGGAGCACCGGGCGCGGGACATCGATCTGCGGATGCGCACCGAGGTCACGGAGATCGACGTGGCCGGGGAGCGGGTGCGGGCGCTGGACCGGGAGAGCGGGGACACGTACTGGACGGGCTTCGACAAGCTGGTGATCGCCACCGGGGCCCGTCCAATCCGCCCGGAGCTGCCCGGCATCGACGCGCCGGGCGTGCACGGGGTGCAGACCCTGGGCGACGGGCAGGCGCTCATCGACTCGCTGGACGCCGTGGGCTCGGACAGGAGGCGGCGGGCGGTGGTGGTCGGCGCCGGGTACATCGGCGTCGAGATGGCCGAGGCGATGCTGAAGCACGGCTTCGAGGTGACGGTCCTCAACCGGGGGAGGCAGCCGATGGCGACGCTCGACCCGGACATGGGCAAGCTCGTCCACGACGCCATGGACGGCCTCGGCATCGTCACGGTCAACGGCGTGTCGGTCACCGGGATCGTGACGGGTCCGGACGGCCGGGTCGGCGAGGTGACGACCGAGGGCCGGAGCTATCCGGCGGACGTGGTGGTCCTCGGCATCGGCGTCGAGCCGGAGGCGGAGCTGGGCCGGGAGGCGGGTCTCACGGTGGGGCAGCACGGCGGTCTCCTCACCGACCTGGCGATGCGGGCCGTGGGCCACGAGAACATCTGGGCGGGCGGCGACTGCGTGGAGGTCCTGGACCTGGTGGGGGGAAGCAGCCGCCACATCGCGCTGGGGACCCACGCCAACAAGCACGGCCAGGTCATCGGGTCGAACGTCGGCGGCGGCTACGGGACGTTCCCGGGCGTCGTCGGTACGGCGGTGAGCAAGGTCTGCGACCTGGAGATCGCCCGGACCGGGCTGCGGGAGAAGGATGCCCGCGCGGTCGGGCTGCGGTACGTCACAGCGACCATCGAGTCGACGGGGCGGGCGGGCTACTACCCGGGGGCGCGGCCGATGACGGTGAAGATGATCGCGGAGCACCGTACGGGGCGGCTGCTCGGGGTGCAGATCGTGGGCCGCGAAGGGGCGGCCAAGCGCGTGGACGTGGCGGCGGTGGCGCTGACCGCCGGGATGACGGTGGAGCAGATGACGGCGCTGGACCTCGGCTACGCGCCGCCGTTCTCGCCGGTGTGGGACCCGGTCCTGGTGGCGGCCCGCAAGGCGGTGGCGGCGGTGCGGGGCGCGGTGAGCTGAACCGTGGTCCCGGGGGGCCCGGCGGCTCCCCGGGACCGGTGGCTCAGCGCGCGGTCCGCTCGTGCACGTACTCCACGAGCCGGGTCAGCGCGTCCGGGTCCATCGTCGGCATGACGCCGTGGCCCAGGTTGAAGATGTGGCCCTCCAGACCGGCTGCGGCGTCCAGCACCTCGCGGGTCTTCTCCTCGACCGCCGGGGTCGGCGCGAAGAGCACGGCGGGGTCCAGGTTGCCCTGGAGCGCCTTGCCGGGGCCGACGCGGCGGGCGGCCTCGTCCATCGGGACGCGCCAGTCGACGCCGACGACGTCCGCCCCGGCCTCGCCCATCAGCCCCAGCAGCTCGCCGGTGCCGACGCCGAAGTGGATGCGCGGGACGCCGTAGGAGGCGACGGCGTCGAAGACCTTCGCGGAGGCGGGGAGCACGGAGCGGCGGTAGTCGGCGGGGGCGAGCGCGCCGACCCAGGAGTCGAAGAGCTGCACGGCGGAGACGCCGGCGTCGATCTGGACCTTGAGGAAGGCGCCGGTGATCTCGGCGAGCCGGTCCACGAGGTCGGCCCAGAGCTGCGGGTCGCCGTACATCATGGCCTTGGTGCGCTCGTGGTTGCGCGAGGGGCCGCCCTCGACGAGGTAGCTGGCGAGGGTGAAGGGGGCCCCGGCGAAGCCGATGAGCGGGGTGGCGCCCAGCTCGGCGGTGAGCATCCCGATGGCCTCGGTGACGTACGGGACGTCCTCGGGGGTGAGGTCGCGCAGCCGGGCCAGGTCGGCGCGGGTGCGGATGGGCTCGGCGATGACGGGGCCGACGCCGGGCTTGATGTCGAGGTCGATGCCGATGGCCTTCAGGGGGACGACGATGTCGCTGAAGTAGATCGCGGCGTCGACCTTGTGGCGGCGTACCGGCTGGAGCGTGATCTCGGTGACCAGCTCCGGCATCATGCAGGAGTCGAGCATCGCGATGCCCTCGCGGACCTTCAGGTACTCGGGCAGCGAGCGTCCGGCCTGCCGCATGAACCAGACCGGGGTGTGCGGCACGGGCTCGCGCCGGCAGGCCTTGAGGAACGCTGATCCGTGGGTGGCGTTCCGGGGGGTGTCGTGGCTGGCGGCGGTCGTCGTCTGCTGGCCCGAAGGGCGGTCGTTGGCGCTCACGCACCAAATCTTCGCACGCACGGTGAAGGAGCCCGGCGCCGCAGGGGTGTCTCTCCCTGCGCGAGGCCCGCGTTCCGCCTACTCTTCCCGGCATGGCTCCGGCTCAGGGACAATTTTCCGATCATTCCGATGGCGCTGACAGCAAGGACAGTGCGGAGGGTCCTCCCGTCCCGCCCGCGTTCCGGTCGGCGGTCGACGCGTTGCGCTCCGCACGGCTCCGCACGGAGCTGGAGGTGGAGACCACGCGGCCCCCCAAGCGCCTGGCGCCCCACGCGTACGCCCTGGAGGCGGCGGTGGTGGACGGCGAGGACGATCTCGCGGACGGGCGGCTCGTCCTGCTGCACGACCCGTCGGGGCACGACGCCTGGCAGGGCGCCTTCCGGCTGGTGACGCTGGTGCGGGCGGAGCTGGAGCCGGAGATGGCCGCCGATCCGCTGCTGCCGGAGGTGTGCTGGTCCTGGCTGACCGGGGCGCTGGACGCGCGCGGATTGTCGTACGGGGAAGCCGGAGGGACGGTGACACGCGCCGGATCGCACTACTTCGGTGCGCTGGCCGCGCGCCGTCCGGCGACGCAGATCGAGATCCGCGCCTCGTGGACGCCGCGCGAGGGCCGGGGCGGGGTGCCGGACGCGGCGTCGCACCTGATGGCCTGGGGTGATCTGCTCTGCCAGATCGCGGGGCTGCCGCCGTCGGACCCGGCCGACGCGACGGTGGTGACGCTGCCGCAGCGGCGCGGGCCGCAGGTTTCGTAACACCCCGTCACCCATTTCGCACATCCACCGACTCTCTTTTCGTACAATCGATCGCGCGTCCTATTTGCCCGAATTGTTACTCACCAAATCGTGATCTTCCTCTAAAGGAGGACGGGTCTGCTGCCGAAGAGGTCAATGACCCTTCAAGCACGGTTCGCCCCGGCTTCACTCCCCGAGCCGGCCCCGTCCCGCCACTCCCCCCAGGAGGCCTGGTGTCCGTTCTCCTTGAGCAGCCCGCAAGCCTGGTCGCCTACCGCCCGAACAAGCCGACGGCCATGGTCGTCGTGGCCGACCCGCGCGTCCGTTCCACCGTCACCCGCCATCTGTGGGCCCTCGGAGTACGTGACGTCATCGAGGCGTCGTCCATCGCGGAGGCACGTCCCCGCGTCGGCAACCCGCGCGACATCTGCATTGCCGACGTCCACCTGCCCGACGGTTCCGGGCTGACCCTGCTGTCCGAGACCCGCGCCGCAGGCTGGCCGAACGGTCTCGCCCTCTCCGCCGCCGACGACATCGGCGCCGTTCGCAACGCCCTCGCGGGCGGCGTGAAGGGCTACGTCGTCACCGGCACCCGAACCAACATCGGCCACCCCACCCGCCCCGGCGTCGCCCCCATCGGCGCCAACGCGGCCCGTATGCACCGCAGGCCCCCCGGTTCCCCGAGCCACCCGGGCGGCTACCGCGAACTGTCCGGACGCGAGGTGGAGGTGCTCCGCCTGGTCGCCGAAGGCCAGTCCAACAAGGCCATCGGCGTCTCGATGGGCCTCTCCGCCCTGACCGTCAAGTCCCACCTCGCCCGCATCGCCCGCAAGCTCGGCACCGGAGACCGCGCCGGAATGGTCGCCGTCGCCCTGCGGACGGGCATCATCCACTGACCGCACCCCGCCGGGACGTGCACCGATGCGTCTCCGGCTGGAATACGCGCATGGCCACCCGTCGACGGAACGTTCCGTCGACGGGTGGCGCGTATACACAGATACCCTTGACGCGTGACCGACGCCCAAGAGACCGCAGCAGACAGTTCACTGCGAACCACCGGGGGCGCCCCCCCGGACGACGTCGCCCCGGCGCCGATCCCCTTGCTCGAACCTCGCGAGGGCATTCCCCCGGTGGTGGCCTCCGACGACGCCCTGGCCCGGGTGGTCGCGGCCTTCGCCGCGGGCACCGGCCCGGTGGCCGTCGACGCCGAGCGCGCCTCCGGCTACCGCTACGGCCAGCGCGCCTACCTGGTGCAGCTGCGCCGCGACGGCGCGGGCAGCGCGCTGGTCGACCCCGTCGGCTGCCCCGACCTCTCGGGCCTGTCCACCGCCCTGACCGGCACCGAGTGGATCCTGCACGCCGCCACCCAGGACCTGCCCTGCCTGCGGGACATAGGCATGGCTCCCACCTCGCTCTTCGACACCGAGCTGGCCGGACGGCTCGCGGGCTTCCCGCGCGTCGGCCTCGGCGCCATGGTCGAGAACGTCCTCGGTTACGCCCTGGAGAAGGGCCACTCCGCCGTCGACTGGTCCACCCGCCCGCTGCCCGAGCCCTGGCTGCGCTACGCCGCGCTCGACGTGGAGCTCCTGATCGACCTGCGCGACGCGCTGGAGGAGGAGCTGGAGCGGCAGGGCAAGCTGGAGTGGGCCCGGGAGGAGTTCGACGCCATCGCCTCGGCGCCGCCCGCCCCGCCCCGCAAGGACCCCTGGCGCCGCACCTCCGGCATGCACAAGGTCCGCCGGCGCCGTCAGATGGCGGTCGTCCGCGAGCTGTGGAACGCCCGGGACCAGGTGGCCCAGCGCCGCGACATCTCCCCCGGCAAGGTGCTCGGCGACGCGGCGATCGTCGAGGCCGCACTCGCGCTGCCCGCCAACGTGCAGGCGCTGACCGCCCTGCCGGGATTCGGCCACCGCATGGGCCGCCGGCAGCTGGAGCAGTGGCAGGCGGCGGTGGAGCGGGCCAAGGCGCTGCCGGAGTCGGAGCTGCCGCAGCCCGGTCAGCAGCCGGCCGGACCGCCGCCCCCGCGCTCCTGGGCCGACAAGGACCCGGCGGCCGCGGCCCGGCTCTCGGCGGCCCGCGCGGCCGTCTCCGAACTGGCCGAGCGGCTCCACATGCCTCAGGAGAACCTGATCACCCCGGACACCGTGCGCCGGGTCTGCTGGGAGCCGCCGAAGATCCTCACGCCGGGCGCCGTCGAGGACACGCTCGCGGCGTACGGGGCCCGGCACTGGCAGATCGCACAGGTCGGCCCGATCCTGGTCCGGGCGCTCGACACCAGCGCCTGACGCCCCGCGCGGAAGACACCCCCGGTCACCGGCCGGGGGTTCTCTGTTACCCCGGCCCTGTTCGCGGGCCGAACCGATGGTCGAAATCACGCCAGGTTCGACCGCCGCATCCGCCGCCCCGCGCACGCTTCGGCGGCCCCGCGGCGGGCACCGGGACAATGTGACCTTCGACGCTCCGGCCAGGAGGGGTGGGCAGTCTGGTTACCCGCAAGTAGCATGAGGTCAGGCGGCGCGCCCCACGGGCGTGCCCCGCAGCAGTGCCATCCCGCACCCTGGAGGAGAGCCATCGTGCCTCGTACCATCCGGGACGTCGTCTTCGTCGACGGCGTCCGCACCCCGTTCGGCAAAGCGGGCCCGAAGGGCATCTACCACGAGACCCGCGCCGACGATCTCGTCGTGAAGGCCATCCGGGAGCTGCTGCGCCGCAACCCGGACCTGGACCCCAAGAAGATCGACGAGGTCGCCATCGCCGCGACCACGCAGATCGGCGACCAGGGCCTCACCCTCGGCCGTACCGCCGGAATCCTGGCCGGTCTGCCGCAGTCCGTCCCCGGCTACTCGATCGACCGCATGTGCGCGGGCGCGCTGACCGCCGTCACCTCGACGGCCGGTTCCATCGCCTTCGGCGCGTACGACGTCGTCGTGGCCGGTGGCGTCGAGCACATGGGCCGCCACCCGATGGGCGAGGGCGTCGACCCGAACCCGCGGTTCGTGTCGGAGAAGCTGGTCGACGAGTCCGCCCTGTTCATGGGCATGACGGCGGAGAACCTGCACGACCGCTACCCCACGATCACCAAGCAGCGCGCCGACGAGTACGCGGTGCGTTCGCAGGAGAAGGCCGCCAAGGCGTACGCCGACGGCAAGATCCAGCAGGACCTGGTACCGGTCTCCGTGCGCCGCACCGACGCCGAGGCGGGCGAGACGGGCTGGGGCCTGGTCACCGCCGACGAGCCGATGCGTCCGGGCACCACGCTGGAGAACCTGGCGGGCCTGAAGACCCCCTTCCGCCCCCACGGCCGGGTGACGGCCGGTAACGCCGCGGGGCTCAACGACGGCGCCACCGCCTCGCTGCTCGCCGCCGAGGACGTCGCCCGCGAGCTGGGCCTCCCGGTCAGGATGCGCCTCGTCTCCTACGCCTTCGCGGGCGTCGAGCCGGAGGTCATGGGCTACGGCCCGATCCCGGCGACGGAGAAGGCGCTGGCCAAGGCCGGCCTGTCCATCTCCGACATCGGTCTCTTCGAGATCAACGAGGCGTTCGCCGTGCAGGTGCTCGCCTTCCTGGAGCACTACGGCATCGCCGACGACGACGCCCGCGTCAACCGGTACGGCGGCGCCATCGCGTACGGCCACCCGCTGGCCTCCTCCGGTGTCCGGCTCATGACGCAGCTGGCCCGGCAGTTCGAGGAGCAGCCCGAGGTCCGCTACGGCCTGACGACGATGTGCGTCGGCTTCGGCATGGGCGCGACGGTCGTCTGGGAGAACCCGCACTTCAACGCTGACGGAGGCAACAAGTGAGCTCCACCACTGAGCTTCTGAAGGGTGCGGCCGAGCTGTTCCCCGGCGAGGTCGTCACGCAGGCGCACGTACGCCACCTGGACCTGCCCTCCGGCGCCGGGCGGTTCGCGCTCATCACGCTGGACAACGGCCTGGACCACACCAAGCCGACCACCTTCGGACCGCAGTCGCTGGCGAACCTGAACGCCGCGATCGACCAGGTCGAGAAGGAGGCGGCCGAGGGCACCGTCACCGGTGTCGGCATCACTGGCAAGCCGTTCATCTTCGCCGTCGGCGCCGACCTCAAGGGCGTCGAGCTGCTCGGCCGCCACGAGGACGCGCTCGCCATCGGCAAGGGCGGCCACGACGTCTTCCGCCGCCTGGGCGGCCTCGCGGTCCCCACGTTCGCGTACTACAACGGCGCGGCGATGGGCGGCGGCGTCGAGGTCGGTCTGCACTGCACCTACCGCACCGTCTCCACCGCGATCCCGGCGTTCTCGCTGCCCGAGGTCTTCCTCGGCCTGGTCCCCGGCTGGGGCGGCTGCGCGCTGCTCCCGAACCTGATCGGCGCCGACCGCGCGGTCTCGGTGATCATCGAGAACTCGCTCAACCAGAACCGTCAGCTCAAGGGCGTGCAGGTCCACGAGCTGGGCATCGCGGACGCGATCTTCGAGGGCGCGGACTTCCTGGAGCAGTCGCTGATCTGGACGGCGGCCGTCCTCAAGGGCGAGCTGGCCGTCGAGCGCCCCGAGGTCGACCGCGGCGAGGCCTGGGACGCGGCCGTGGCCCGTGGCCGGGCCATCGCGGACTCCAAGGTGCACGGCGCGGCCCCGGCCGCGTACCGCGCGCTGGACATCATCGCGGCGGCCAAGGACGGCGACCTGTCCGCCGGCTTCGACGCCGAGGACCAGGCGCTGGCCGACCTGATCATGGGCGGCGAGCTGCGCAGCGGCATCTACGCCTTCAACCTGGTCCAGAAGCGCGCCAAGCGCCCGGCCGGCGCCCCGGACAAGAACCTGGCCCGCCCGGTCACCAAGGTCGGCGTCGTGGGCGCGGGCCTGATGGCCTCGCAGCTGGCGCTGCTCTTCCTGCGCCGCCTGGAGGTCCCGGTCGTCCTCACGGACATCGACCAGGAGCGCGTCGACAAGGGTGTGGGCTACGTCCACGCCGAGATCGAGAAGCTGCTCGGCAAGGGCCGCATCAACCAGGACAAGGCCAACCGCCTCAAGGGCCTGGTCTCGGGTGTGCTCGACAAGGCCGAGGGGTTCGCGGACGCGGACTTCATCATCGAGGCCGTCTTCGAGGAGATCGGCGTCAAGCAGCAGGTGTTCGCGGAGGTCGAGGCGGTCGCCCCGGCGCACGCGATCCTCGCCACCAACACCTCCTCGCTCTCGGTGACCGAGATGGCGTCGAAGCTGAAGAACCCCGAGCGGGTCGTCGGCTTCCACTTCTTCAACCCGGTCGCGATCCTCCCGCTGCTGGAGATCGTCCGCGGCGAGCAGACGGACGACGCCTCGCTGGCGACGGCGTTCGGTGTGGCCCGCAAGCTGAAGAAGACCGCGGTCCTGGTGAAGGACGCCCCGGCGTTCGTCGTCAACCGCATCCTCACCCGCTTCATGGGCGAGATCCAGAACGTCATCGACGAGGGCACCCCGGTCGAGGTCGCGGAGAAGGCCGTCGAGCCGCTCGGCCTGCCGATGTCCCCGCTGGTCCTCCTGGAGCTGGTCGGCCCGGCCATCGGCCTGCACGTCTCCGAGACCCTGAACCGCGCCTTCCCGGAGCGCTTCACGGTCTCCGAGAACCTCGCGGCGGTCGTCAAGGCGGGCAAGCGCGGCTTCTACGTCTACGACTCCGGCGCGCCGGTCCTCGACCCCGAGGTCGCCGCGCTCCTCAAGCAGGGCGACACCGTCCTCACCGAGGAGCAGACCCGCGACCGCGTGCTCGACGCGGTGGCGCAGGAGATCGGCCTGATGCTGGACGAGGGCGTCGTCGCCGAGGCCCAGGACATCGACCTGTGCCTGATCACCGGCGCGGGCTGGCCCTTCCACCTGGGCGGCATCACGCCGTACCTGGACCGCGAGGGCGTCTCCCAGCGGGTGAACGGCAAGCCGTTCCTGGAGCGGGGCGTGGCGAGCGTGCCGGCCTAGTCCGGCGGGACGCGCGGGAACGGGCCGTACGGGATTCCTCCCGTACGGCCCGTTCCGTTTCCGGCTTCCGGCTTCCGACTTCCGGCGTACGCCGTACGCCGTACGCCGTACGGCGCACGGCTTCCGGCGCTCAGCGTCCCGTTCAGGCGTCCGGGGCGAGCGAGAACACGGCTGTCAGCATCGCGTGGTCCGATTCCTCGAACAGCCTCGCGTCGCTGTGCCCGCCGGAGAAGTGCCGGGTGTCGGCGAAGACGTAGTCGATCTTCCGGTCGCCGGCCGTGGGTTCACCGTTGCGGCACCGCTCCGGCTCGCTCCCGGTGCACACCACTCCCCCGGTCGACCCCTGGGAGAACCACGTCCGGTCCGTCTCGTCGCCCTCCAGGAACCGCCCGGTCGGCCGGTCACCGTCCCCCGACGCGTGGGCGTAGAGGAACCCCAGCGCCGGCTCGTTCGGCTGGAGGTTCAGGTCTCCGGCGAGCAGCACCCGTGTCCCCCGTGGGACGGCGCCCTCCACCAGCCGGTCCCTGATCTCCCGCAGCTGCTCGGGCGCCTTGGCGTTGGTGTGCGCGGTGCAGGCGTGCAGGGGCTTTCCGGCGAACCGCGTCGGTGCGCACAACAGCCCGCGCCGGACGGCCACCGTCCGCCCGCCGTTCGTGTACGTCTCGCCCGCGGTACGGGTGAAAGGCAGGTAGTCCGGTCCTGCGGGCTCGATGGCCGCGCGGCTGAGGACCGCGGTGCCGTACTCCCCCGTGGGGCCGCAGTTGGGGACGTTGTCCTGCGAGGAGGCGTACGTTCCGTGCATGCGCCGGCCGGCCTCCTCCAGCTGCTCCAGGAGCGCCCGGTACTGCGTCGCGCAGATCTCGTTGAGCGTGATCAGGTCGGGCGCGAAGGCGGCCGACTCCTTCACCACGCGCTCCACGGAGGTGCCGGTACCCGATCCCCCGGAGTTCCACGGGCACGCGGCGGCCGCCCCGCAGAGGTTGTAGTGGAGGACCCGCACCTCGGTGGGCGTGGGAGGTCCCTCCGGTCCCTTCCGTACGAGCGTCACCAGGACGAGGACCGCCGCGGCCACCAGGACCACGGCGGCGGCCCGCGCGGCGCGTTCGGCTCCGGCCCCTCTCATCCGCCGCTCCCCGTCGCCGTCCGCACCGGTCAGGCCGGCTCCGCGTGGAAGGCCGGGCCCAGCGCGCTGCCCACCACCGGCGACAGCTGGCGACGGAGGCAGAGCCTGCCGTCCGTACCGATGACCGCGACGACGACGGCTCCCGCGGCGTCGTACGCCATGGACGGCGCATGGGTGAACGTTTCGCCCTGCTCACGCCAGTGGGTGCCGGAGGCGTCCTTGTCGGGCACCGGCAGCGAGGCGGCGAGCCGGCCGCCGGAGCTGCGGTGCGCCAGGAAGGCCTCGCGTGCGCCCCGCTCGGGGGCCCACAGCGCCGCCACCGCGCCCGTGCCGCCGCTGGTGCCGAGGCCGGCGCCGCCGCCGGGCCAGTTGCCGTTCTCGTGCTGCCGGTAGGCCATGACCTGCTGGGTGTCGGCCTGCCGGTAGTAGAGGCAGGTCCGGCCGCCGCCCGAGTCCACCGCGTTGACGCCTCCGGTCGCGACCCTGCCGGTCTTCAGCGTGTCGTCCCGGACGAAGGGGCCGCCCAGGAAGGTCTGGTGCCAACGGCTCACGGTGTCCTTGCCCGGCACGTACAGCTCCACCGTGCCCCGCTCGGTGGTCAGGGCGACACCGGCGTCCTGCTCGAAGGAGCCGCCCAGGTCCTCCCAGGACTCCCACGCGCCGCTCTCGTTCCTGCGGCGCATGCTGATGCCCTGGGCGAAGTTCCTGGCGAAGACGTGGAGCCGGCCCGCGCCGTCGACCGCTGCCGACGGCACCCCCAGCTCCCGCTGGCGGCGCCCGTCGCTGTGCGCCCAGTCCGGGTTCTCCAGGGACTGCCAGCCGTTGAAGCCGTTGCCACCGGGATCCTGCACCGTGTGGACCAGCTCCACGGTGACGCCGCCCCCGGCCACCATGTTCCGGCGCAGAGCGACGAGTTCGGCCGGTCCGCCACCGGCTCCCGCCACCGCCAGGGTGGGCGATATCCACCCGTCGCCGAGGACGAAGGGGCCTCGCCACACGCCGGAGGCGGGGCCCGTCTCCGTCCAGAAGGCGAGCCGCCCGCCCAGGACCGCGAAGGCGTTCAGCCGCCCGCCGGGCCCCAGCCGCAGCCAGTTCGCGGAGGGCGAGTAACGGTAGGCGGTGCTCATCATGTGCGTACTGCGGAAGGGGTCGGGGCCCAGCTGCCGGTCTCCGCACCGACCGCACGTGCCCTGCGGGCAGTGCGTGGCGTCCAGGCCGGCGTACGTGGCGAGGTACTCGGCCTTCTCGGCCACGGCGACGGCGTCCAGGTTGCGGCCCCAGAAGCGGTTGGCGTACGCCCGGTAGTGCTCGACCACCGGGGCGTGGCCCGCGTCCCGGTGACGCGACAGGGCGGCGAGGGCGAACTGGGTGACGGAGGTGTGGTCGAGGTGATCGGACATCACGAACCCCTCCTTGCCGCCGTCGTGCTCGGGGTCGGGGTCCATGGCCCGCACCACGGTCGGCCTGACCTGGTCGAGCAGTGCGGTCAGACCGGCGATGAGCTGCTCACGGGAGATGTGCTGCACCTCGGCGACGGTGGACCCCAGCACGGGCAGCGTGGCCTGCGAGCTGACGGTCCCTCCCCACAGCTGGTGCACACGGGTGCGCTCGCCGCCCACCGTGGGGGCGCCCATGTGCACCTGGAGGAAGTACATGCGCACGGTGTCCCGGGCCGGCAGCGTGAAGCGTTCCACGACGAAGCCGGGGGCCAGCTGGACCGGCTCCCGGTGCCATGGGCTCGCGCGGTCACCGGTCGCCATCCGGGCGTAGGCGGAGCGCAGACCGCAGCCGCGCGCGGTGCTGTAGCCGACGAAATCGGGCTGCTGGGTACGGCGTTGCGGGTCGTCGGTGTCGACGTTGATGCCGTCGCCCTCTCCGGCGGTCACCACCACCGTGGTGATCTCGTCGCCCGCCTGGAGCGCACGGGCCAGGTCGGGGTTCATGAAGTACAGGTCGTCGTCCTGGTGCGCGACGATGTGCAGAAGGGAGCGCTTCGCCCGGTTCATCGGTCCACCACGTTCATCGCCATGCCTCCGGACACCGAGCAGTAGGGGCGCACCCACACCGGTCGGGCCGGATGGACCACGGCGTAGTCCGACCGCTCGTCCCCGGCAAGCGGCACGGGCGGGTAGGGGTAGGCGTTCTTGACGTCGGGGAAGTCTTCGAGCACACGGCACACACGGGTCTTCTTCCACTGGTCGGGATGAGGCTGCAACCACCAGTCCCAGTCCTCCCAGCGCTCCAGCCGGTGATCGACCACGTACCGGACGGGAACCTCCACGCGGAAGGCCCTGCTGCTCAGGACCTGGACGGGAACGGTGTGGTTGACCATGTGCTGGCCCCGGCGGCTGACGACGAAGCGCGCGCCCGCCCTCAGCTCCCTCTCGCCGTACAGCACCCCGGTGACGGTGATGCCGGACTCGTGCAGGTCGATGGAGGTGCACTCGACATGTTCCTGACGCAGCACCGTACGCAGCATCAGCTTGCCGTTCGGCTGCGCGTACGGAAGGTTCCAGCCGACCGGAGCGCTCGTGGGCCAGGCGATGAGCCGGACACGGGCGGCGATCAGCGACCGGGTGTCCCGGATGCCCGCCTTCATGTGGACGGTCTCCGACTTGGCCGAGCGCATGGTCACCTTCCAGCGGCCGTCGCCCAGCTCCTCCAGGGCCGAGGCCGGCAGCTGGGCGGAGTAGTGCGTCCCGCCGTTGCTCTGCGGGGTGCGGGCGGTCGGCAGCTCCATGTCCGGCAGCACGTCGGTGCCGGTGGCCGCGTGCCGCAGCACGAACTGCCAGCGGCGCCGGCCCTCGGGCGGTCCCTGTACGGCGAAGCCCAGCCCGCCCGTGTCGTCGGTCGCGACATCGACCGTGGCCGCTCTCATGGAGAGCGGCGGAACGGTCGCCTGCGCCTGCGCCCCGGTCCTGGACGGTACGGGCCGGCGGTAGCCGCGGTCCCCGGCGGACCGGCGGCCGGCCGCGTCCTCGAACAGCTCGACGTAGCGGTCGGCGACCACTTCCGGGTCGTAGCGGGCCGAGTTGCGCAGCGCGGCCTCCCCCATGGACCGGCGCAGGTTGCCGTCGGCCATGAGCAGGCGCAGCCCCGAGGCGATGGCGGGGGCGTCCCCCGTGGGCACGAGGAGGCCGTCCTCGCCCTCCCGGAGGATCTCCCGCGGCCCGACCGGGCAGTCCGTCGAGACGACGGGCAGACCGCACCGCATGGCTTCCACCAGGGTCATGCCGAAGGATTCCGCGCTGGAGGTGACGGCGGCGATCGAGCCCTTGGCCCATTCCGACTCGATGGGTGAGAAGCCGCCCATCAGGAGGGCACGGCCGGTGAGGCCGAGCTCGGTCACCAGGGCGCGCAGCTTCGCCGCCTCGCCGCCGTCGCCGTAGATGCGCAGCTGCCAGTCGGGGAACTCGTCGGCGATCATGCCGAAGGCGCGGATCAGGAGGTCGTACCGCTTGATGTGGTGCATACGGCCGGCGCTGACCACCACCTTGCTGGAGCCGTCGGCCGGGGGCACGGCCGGCCGCGGCACGCTGTTGGGGATGCCCACCACGGGGATGCCGGGCACCGGGGTGTTCGCCAGGAAGGAGCGGGCGTCGGCCTCCGTGACCGTGGTGACGGCGTCCAGCCGCGGGTACACCCGGGCCATCTCGGCGCGGACCGCGGCCGGGATCGCCAGGTGTGTCATGTGTTCCTGAGCGATCCGCAGGGCGGAGTCGCGGGTGTGGGAGGCCACGAAGAGGTTGAGGCTGGGCCGGGTGCCGATGACCACATCGGCATCGGTGCCGGCCAGATCGTCGATGATCCGCCGGTCGGTGAACCGGTTGTACTGCGCGTAGAACTCCTCCTGGCGCGGCACCACCTCGCTCGGCTCGTCGGTCCCCGGGGCGTTGCGGTCGGCGGCGCCGGAGCGCAGATCGACCAGGGCGCGGACCCTGATGCGGGGCGAGATCCCGAACTTGGGGGTGGTCGAGCGCCGGAAGACGGAGACGATCTCCACGTCATGGCGGACCGCCAGCGCTTCGGCCAGGTTGATGACCGTGCGGTTGGTGCCGCCGATGCCGTAGATGTTGTTGATGAGGAAGGAGATCTTCATCGGACGTCGGCGTCCTTCCGCTCGAAGGGGCTGGGCACGGGGTAGTAGGCGCGGAGGAAGTCGCTGAGCATGGCTGCCTGCCGTCCGACGTCGAACGTGTCCGACAGGGTGTCGTTGATGCAGAACGCCTGCCGGTCGCGCCGGGCCAGGAGGATGCCCAGGCGCCGCGCGATCTCGGGCTTCGCCAGGTCCAGGTAGGCGAAACCGATCTCCGAGGGCACCGCGCGGGCCGTGAAGTAGGCGTAGTAGTGGTACAGCGAGGACGGGATGGAGATGTCCGTGGGGCTGCGGAAGCGGCTGTAGGTCGTCCCCCGGTGCGCTTCGGCGAACTCGCGTTCGATCTCGTACAGCACGCTGCGGCGCAGGGCGTACGGGGCGTGACGCAGCTTCTGGACGATGGCGGAGCCGAAGTTCTCCAGGAGGAGCCTGCGGTTGTTCTTGCCCGCCGCGTCCACCGGCCGGTCGCCGCCGGTGAGCTCCCAGCGGGGGACCTGGGAGGGTGACAGGAACGTACGGGTCATCCCGTTGGACAGGAAGAAGTCGCGCGGGGTGACCGGGCAGCCGAGGAACATGTCGTCGTTGAAGTACAGGAAGTGCTCGGAGAGCCCGTCGATGTGGTGGAGCTGGCTCTCGATCGCGTGGGAGTTGAAGGTCGGCAGCGCCGCCGGGTCGGCGAAGAGCGCGGAGTGGTCGACCACGGTGATGCGCGGGCTGCGGAGGTTGAGCCAGTGCGGCCGCTGCCGGTCGGTCACGAGGTAGACATGGCGGACCCAGGGGGCGTTCTGCTCCAGCGCCCTGAGCGAGTAGCGCAGTTCGTCCCGGCTGATGTAGCGCGCCGCGTTGGCGGCCTCGGCGTGGTAGCCGCTCGCGTTGAAGGCCCCGCGGCGGCGCTGCCACTCCTGGTCCGAGCCGTCCACCCAGGTGTAGACGACGTCGATGGGGAAGCGCACGTCCTCGGGCAGCGGCTCGGCGCAGGCGGCGAGGGTCCGCACCGAACGGGTCCGGCGGGTGTGCAGGGCGGCGAATCCCGTGAGCCGGCTGACGGGCACGCTGACCCGCTCCTCCGTCGGTGAGACGTCCTCGGTGACGCGGTTGGGGCGGGGAGCGACCAGCCGGCCGTCCTCGTTCAGCTCCCAGAACTCCAGGTCGCAGCCGTACTCAAGACCCAGCACCAGGGTGTTGCCCGGGTCGCTCCACACCATGCCGAGCCGCAGGACCGCGGCCTCGCCCGCGACCTTGCGCGCGCCGGGCGATCCGCACAGGACGGGCCGGCCCCGGACCGCCTCCCCACGGCAGGCGACCGCGTAGACCGGTCCGGCGTCCCGTGTGTGGGCCAGCATGTCGATGACCCGACCCCTGTCACGGGCGGCGACAGCCAGGACGGAGCGGAAGTCGGACCGGCCACGGATCGCGAAGTAGTCGATGCCGGCCCGTTCCAGGAAGGAGACCACCAGTTCCAGGTTGGCCTCGCGCAGCCCGAGCGGAGAGACGGTGGGGCGCACGAGCGCTATCTGCGACCCTCGGGCGGCGAGCACCGCCAGCCGCTCCTGCGCGCCGAAGAGCTGGGGCCAGCGGCGCCGCGCGCGGGCGGCGCGGACGGCGCGGACGACCGCGGTGAGGTGATGCGTCCGGCGCAGCGCCCCCTTGAGGGCCGCGCGGAGCCGGGCCGGTACACGGCGTGCCACGCGTCGTCTCAGGGTGGTCGGTACGAGGGTGCGGTATATCCCGACCGCGGCGGACGCTTCGGGATTGCCCATGCTCACGTGCGCTTGTCCGGGTCCTCTGGTTGTCCGAGCTCGAACGGGCTCGCGACGGGGAAGTAACGGTGCAGGAAGGAGATGACGGCGTCGGTGCCGCCGCGGCTCAGGGAGGCGTCGGCGCCCAGTCCGAACAGCTGCATCTGCTGGGTGTCCCGGCGCACCAGGAGCCGGTCCAGGTGGCGTTGGATGCCGGGGAGCGCGGCGTGGAGCGCGACGGTCGCCTCGTTGGCGGGGTCGGCGAGCCCCGCCGTGCGGGCGTAATGGTGGGTGAGGCCGTCCGCCGGGTGCGTGCGCGGCAGTACGGGCTCCAGCTGCCCGTCGAGCGGCTGCTCCGGGACGAACCCCGACGCGGTCAGCTCGATGAGGGCGGAGCGGGTGTAGGGCTGGGGGCCCGGCGCGTAGCCGTGGCCGACCGCCCGGCCGGTGGCGGAGTAGGCCGTCGCCGTCCAGGAGGCGAAGGACTCCTCGGCCGTCCACGGTCCACGGCGCGGCCGGGTCCCGCCGTGCGGGCTGAAGTAGTCGAAGGGGCGGACCGGCCGGCCGAACAGGGCGCCGGGACGCATCAGGAGGAATCGGTCCGAGAGGTCGGACAGCTGGTGCAGCCAGGCCTCGGCGTCCGGCCCCGCCGGGATGACGGAGAGGTGGTCGCCGGAGCGCAGCCAGCGGGGCGCCGGGGCCTGCTCCAGGATGTGTACGACGTCGACCCAGGGGGCGTACTGGTGCAGGGACCTCAGCGCGGCGCGGAGCAGCTCCTCGCCCCAGGGGGTGTCGTGGCGCCAGGGAATGACGGCGTCCACGGGGAAGGTGATCTCCTCCAGACGCGGGATGTCGAAGTTCTCCAGCGTGATGGTCGGTTCCATGTCGCCGTCGATGTCCGAATAGCCCGAGAGCCGTTCGAAACCGATCTCCAGGCCGGGGGCGTCACGCGGCACCACGCGCTGGACACGGTTGGGCCGCGGCCCGACGAGGCGCTCGACGGGCAGCGTGTTGTTGACGGTCCAGAACTCGATCTCCACGCCCTGGTCGTCCCCGACCCACAGGTTCTGCGTGGGGTCGGTGCGCAGCCAGGTGATACGTACCACCTTGGCCTTGCCGTAGTGCTTCCACGCCTTCACATGGCTGCCCGGGACGGTTCTCGTCTCGTTGTTGGCCGGGGAGACGGAGACCACGTAGCCGGTGTGCTCCTCCAGCAGCGCCCGCAGGACCCTGCGGATCTGTCCCTTGTCCTGCTGCTCCACGGCGAAGCAGATCCGCCGGTCGTCGAGGGCGGGCACGACGAACCACGGGATGTCCGCCCGGTCCAGGGCGTGCGCGATCAGGTCGTGGTCCAGGCGCCGGGCGAGGTCCGCGGTGAGGCCCCTGTGGACATGGGCGATCCGGCCGTCCGGAGCTTTGATCCGGCTCTCGGAGACCTCCCGGAACCCCGACTTGCGGATGCGCCGCAGGGCACGCCGGTGCAGTCGCGACTCGCGCCGGTCGAGGGTGCGGACCAGTCCGCGCTTGACCTTCCTGCGGACGCCGGGCGTCACGCGGCTGGTCGCGACGGACCGTACCGGCAGCGGGACGATACGGCGGTACACCTGAGCCGCGGAGCTCAGTGCTGGTGGGCGTGGCACGTCATGGACTCCGCTTCATCGCTCGTAGGGACTGGGGGTGGGGAAGTAGCCGTTGAGGAATCCGTCGAGGAGTTCCTGCTGGGCCTCGATGTCCTCCGGGGTGGAAAAGGCGTCATTGAGGCAGAAGGAATCCTGGTTGCGCCCGTCGAGCAGTCTCTGCAGCCGGTCGGCGAGGTCGGGTACGGCCAGTTGCAGGTAGGTGAAGGGCATGGAGGACGGCTGTGCGCGGCCGGTGAGGGCCGCGTAGTAGACCGCGAAGGACGAGGTGGGGGACAGATCGGTCATCGCCCGGAACCTGCTGGCCGACGTGCGGGCCCAGGCCTGCGGGAAATCCCGTTCGGCCTCCTCGATCGCGCTGCGCCGCAGTGCGTAGGGAATGTGCTCCATGGGCTGGGTGATGACCTTGCCGAAACGTTCGAGCAGAAGCGCCCTGTTGTTCTTGCAGGCCGCGTCGACCGGTGTGTCGGTCTCGACGACCGGCCCCTGCGGAATGCGGTTGCGGGAGGGGAAATAGCGCGCGACCCCGCCGGGGGTGAAGAAGGAGTACGGCGTCACCGGCCGGCCGATGAACATGTCGTCGTTGAAGTACAGGAAGTGTTCGGAGAGGCCCTCGATGTGGTGCAGCTGGCTCTCGATCGAGTGCGAGTTGAAGGTCGGCAGGTCCGTGGGGTCGCGGAAGATCTCGCGATGGCTCACCACCTGGATGCCCGGCACGTCCTCACGCATCCAGGCGGGTACCTGGTCGTCGGTGGCTATGTAGATGTTGCGTATCCACGGTGCGAAGAGGTGCAGGGACCGCACCGAGTAGCGCAGCTCGTCCCGGCTGATGAAGCGGGCGTCGCTCGCCGACTCCGCGTGGTACACCTCGCCCTTGGCCGATGCCTTGCGCTGCTGCCAGGCGGGGTCGTTCCCGTCGACCCAGGTGTAGACGGCGTCCACCGGAAAGGTGATCTCGTCGGCCAGCTCCACCAGGAACTCCGGTCGGGTGGCCAGCGCGGGCGTGGAGCCGGGCGGGGTCCAGTCCGAGATGAACCGGCTGAAGAGGCGAGCGGCGCCGAGCACGTTGGCGCCCTGCTCGGAGACGGCCCAGGTGACGCGGTTCGCCCTGGGCGCCACGAGGTGGCTGCCCTGCCGGCGCCAGAACTCGATGGCGCAGCCGTACTCGTGACCGAGCAGAAGATGGCGGCCGGGATCGGCGCGGGTCCAGCTCACCTGGAGAGCGGCGGCCGTCCTGACGTGGCGCCAGGCCTTGGCCTCGCGGGAGGAGAGCGGTGGCGCCTGGCGCACCTGGTCGGGCTGCGCGGCACTGATGTGTCCCGGGAACTGGCCCAGGCCCCGGAAGACGACGTCGAGCACCCGCTCACGGTCGTCCTCCGCCACGGCGACGACCGTGCCGTGGTCCGACGTGCCGCGTACGGCGAAGTGCGGGACGCCGACCGTGTCCAGCAGTGCGGTGACCGCGGAGCGATTGGCCTCGCGCGCGGCGAGCGGGGTGAGCGCCCGTGTGACGTAGACGTCGTCGGCCGCGTCGGCCGACGGGGCCGGGTCCTGAGGGTGGCCGGAGGGCTGCGCCGGGACGCCGACGGGGGCGCCGGGCATGGCGGTCCCCCTCGCCGCGAACGCGGCGGGGCCGGGAAGAGTGGTCACCCTTCGTGCCTCACCAAGACCGACCGGTGCCACTGCACAGCCATGATTCCTCGTTCTCCCCCTGGCAGACCGGCCGCGAAGACAGGTCCTCCGTGCTGCCCCCGGCCCGTTTCCACGGATTCGCCCAGCGGAAACAAGCGACTACGTTCACATGAACAATAAACCTTCACAGGTCACGCACATCTTCACCGTCCGTACGTTTCATGTCAACACACGCCTTGAAGTGAGCCACAAGATGGCGAAATAGGAAGCCAAACGGACTCATGCCTTCAATCCTTCAAGGGCGATCACCGCATTCCCGGAGATCCACCGACTCGGCACAGGACCGGCCGGGCACGTCTACGCTTTCCTCAGAGTCTGTCAAGCGTTTATTTTGAAGTTTTTCGTTTCACT
>NZ_JBEYKR010000132.1:0-20002 GCF_040703535.1 Streptomyces sp. NPDC007346 | reverse complement strand
GCGCAGATCGACGCGCTGCTCGATGTCAGCGACCCGGCCTGTGCCTGGCGGGCGATTGCACAGTGGCGCATGCACGACGACGAGGCCCCGCGTGATCTCGTCCCAGAGCAGCTGGAAGCTGAACCGGCCCAGCTGCTCGTTGCCGAAGCCGTCGCCCGCCGCCACGGCCTGTTCGTGCGTGAAGGCCTTCGGCGTGCCCGCCGCCTGTGCGAGCAGTTGCACCTGGGCGCAGCTGTCGTACGTGAAGAACCAGTGCACGGCCTCGTCGAGGGAGCCGCCCACCGTGATCAGGCCGTGGTGGCGCAGCAGGATGGACCGGTTGTCGCCGAGCTTCTCGGCGATGTCGCGGCCCTGCTCGACGGAGACCGAGGGGCCCTCGTACTCCTCGTAGAAGGCCTGCCGGCCGTAGAAGGCGGCGGACTCCTGGTCGATGGGTTCGAGGAGCCTGCCCAGGGAGCCGAGCGCGCGGGAGTGCGCGGTGTGGCCGTGGGCGGCGGCGGTGGCTCCGGGGTGCAGCTCGTGGATCGCGGAGTGGATGACGAACGCGCTCGGGTTGACCCGGTGGTCGCCGTGGACCACGCGGCCGGCGGAGTCGACGCAGATCAGGTCGGCGACGCGGACCAGGTTGAAGGAGACGCCGAAGGGGTTCACCCAGAACTGGTCGGGGTACTCCGGGTCACGGACCGATATGTGGCCCGATATCCCTTCCCCGAAGCCGTACTTGCCGAACAGGCGCAGGGCGGCGGCCAGGCGCTGCTTGCGGTGCCGACGGGTCTCCTCGTGCGTGGCGAAGACCGGCTCGCCGGGAATGGGCAGGCCTGTGTGGGTGTCGGCGAGGTAGGCGGGCCGGTCGGTGTCCGTGATGCTCATGGTCGGGCGTTCCTCATCTCCGGTGACAGGTGCGGTGTGCGGTGGGTGGGGAGGGCGGGTGCGGGCTAGACGGTGAGCAGGACGTTCTCGGTGTCCGCGGCGCGGACGGTTTCGGCGTGCTGGAGGACCGTCGAGACGATGTCCTGGCTGCGGTCGACCAGGGACGGGATGCCGAAAGTGAAGAAGAGGGAGCCGGCGGCGATGTTGCCGAGTCCGTACAGGCGGGGGTCGGGACGGCCGTTGGCCGTCAGCTGGCTGGTGGGCCGGGCTATGTGCAGGCCTCCGTGCGGGTGCCGGCTGGCGACCCGGCTGCGCATCAGGGAGGTCACCAGGGGGGCGGCGCTGGTCGGAATCCGCCCCTCGGACGCGTTGACCGCGTTGATGACCCGGTCGGCGGTGAAGTCGGCGCCCTCGGCGGTCAGGACGTCGAAGCCGCCCTCGGCCCTGGGCGTGATGCTCTGCAATCCTGCGGCGATGTCGAGCCGGCCCGCCTCGACGAGTTCGAGCAGGACCCCGGCGCTGCCCGGCGGCATGGGGCAGCACAGGCTCATGATCGTGCGGTAGTGGGCGCGCAGCAGCTGCACCTTGTCCTGTTCGCGCAGGCGCGGCCAGACGTCCGGGCCCGTCTCGGGGACCGCGCGCTGGAGGATCCGCAGCCCCATGTGGGGCGAGTCGACCTCGTGGATCTGACGGCGCAGCCGGTCCACCGGGTCCTCCAGGTCGACCCGGATGATCTCCGAGACGACCGCGTCCAGGTCGGCCCCCGCGTCGCGGAACTCGGCCCGCATGACGGCGGCGATCTCGTCGAGGGTCAGCTCGGGGCGGCCGACGGCGAGGGTCTCCATCCGCTGCGGGGTGAAGTGGCGCAGCTCGAAGGGGACGGCCCTCTGGCGTACGCCGGGCAGCACGCCCCGGCGGGAGAGGAGGCTGATGTGGCCCTGGTGTCCCTGGGCGGCCAGCGACAGGATGATGTCGATGGCCGTCAGGCCGCTGCCGATGACCGCGACGTCGTCCTGCTCGCCCACGTCGGCCAGCTTGCTGACGACGGGGTACGGGTCGGCGACGAAGCCGGGGGTCCCGGACAGTCCGTAGACGTCCTTGGGGCTGTCGCCGCCGACGCACAGGATGGCGTAGTCGAAGGCACGGGCCCGGCCGTTGCCGGTGCGCAGCAGTACCCGGTTGGCGGCCCGGCTGGCCGAGGTGACCCCCTCGCCCACCAGGTCGACCCGCCAGCCCCGCCGGCGCAGCTCGCCGAGGGCGGCGTACGCGGTCTGCTCCAGGTACTCCCCGTAGACGGTCCGGGGTGCGAACCGGCTTCCGGACCGGTGGTCGACGCTCGCCCGGACCCCGATGACCTTGTCCCGGGTCTCCAGCCAGTTCTCGAAGTGCTGGAGGTCTCCGTGGCGCACGGACATGTCGTCCGGTGTCGCGTTGACTTTGAGTGTCTCGGTGTCGACCTGGTAGGCACGGCCGCGCCACAGGTGCGGCGACGGCTCGAAGACGGTGAGGCTGCCTGGCTCGCTGTGTGTCCTGGACAACGCGTCGATCAAGCAGACTGCAGCGGCTCCTCCTCCGACGACGCCGATCGAGAATCCTCGGGACATGTGTCAGTCACCAATCAATTCGTGGCAGGCGGGCGCGGGGGCGTGGTGCGGCGGCCGGTTCAGGCGGCGCTGTGCTTGAAGTCCTGCATCGAGACCGTGTAGTCGCCGCGGTTGGCGCGGTAGGTGATGCAGTACTCCTGGGGGTACCAGCCGGCGATCTGCCACTCCTGAGGCTGCTTGACGGGCCAGCAGCGGTTGGGGTTGGCACCGGTGGCGAGGCCTTCGAACCAGGCTTTGGTGATCATCGGTTCCAGGAAGGTGATCTTCGCGTCGTAGGCGCCGTAGATGAAGGTCTGGGTGAAGTCCTGGTCGTGCCACTCGTCCGAGCTCATGTCGACGAGGTGGTTGCCCATGGCCGCCTCGGCGACGCCGTTGTCCACGTAGTCCTGCGGCAGGTACTGCGGGGGCACGGGCTTGGTGGCCGTCTCGAAGTCGTCGCAGTTGATGGCCAGGCCGCAGGGGCCGGTCCGGATCGCGTCGCGCTCCGCCTTCGGCTGGATGTAGAAGTGGAAGTCGAAGTGCGGCGAGTCGTAGATGTGCTCGGGGCCGTGGCCCATGGGGTTGTAGTTCACCAGGGCCCACTTGAGCGGCATGCCGGTCAACCCGGTGAGCGCGGCGGGCAGTTCCAGCGGGCGTTCGTGGCCGCCGACGCACTCGGTGTGTTCGTCGACCGTGCCGTCGTCGTCCATGTCGAAGCAGTGGTTGCCGTCGGTCATGGCGGTCGGCAGGTTGTTCAGCGTGGACTTGGGGAAGACGATGCCGACGGTCCGCGGCTTGCCGCCGGAGATCTGCGCGTACGTGCGCAGGTTTCCGTTGCCGAGGGCGCTGGGCGCACCGTAGGCGGCGCAGGTGCCCTCGTACGAGAGCGTCTCCTTCAGCAGGATGTCGGCGGCCCACCGGGTGACCTGGATGGGGTACTCATGGGTGGGGGCGGCCTTGGTGGCCAGGCAGAGGTTCACGGTGCCGGAGCCGGAGCCGGCGGCGGTGCTCTGCACGGCGGCGGTCGCCGGGGCGGGGGTGACCGGCCACAGCAGTACGGACATGCCGGTGACGGCCAGGGCGGAGGCGAGGATCCCCCACCAGGTCAAAGACTTCTTGGCTCGCGATCTCATACCTGTTCCAGTTCGAATCTGTGGAATCCGCCTTGCAGGAAGATCAGTGGCGGCTGGGACTCGCGGGCGCCGAGGCCGACCACTTCGCCGATGACCATGACGTGGTCGCCGGCGACCACGTGGTCGCGCAGCCGGCACTCCATCCAGGCCGCCGCCTCGAAGAGCAGCGTCCCGGTGGCCTCGCCCTCTTCGCCGACCAGCTCGCGCAGTGACCGGTCGCGCTCGGGGCGGCGCCGCGCGAAGGCGCGGGCGGTGCCCTCGCCGTCGGCGCCGAGGATCGAGATGCCGAACACGCCTGATGTCAGCAACTCGGTGAAGAACTCGGAGTCCTGACGGAAGCTCAGTGACACCAGGGGCGGGGTCAGCGAGACGGAGGTGAGTGAGTTGACGGTGATGGCGTTGTGGCGCCGCTCGTCGTTGTGCTCGGTGTACGTGCTGACGACGCAGACCCCGGTGGCGAAGGTACGCATCACGTCGCGCAGGTCGTGATTCATGAGCATCCTCTCTGCTGGCCGGCCGGAGGGGTGCCCGGGGCGCGGTGGCCGCGCGCACCCGTCCGGTCGTGGCGGGGCGGTCAGTTGTCCTGGGCCCAGCGACCGCGGGTCCAGCCGTCGAGGTCGTAGTCGTCCATGGCCTGCTGGACGAGTGCGCCGTAGTTGTCGAGCAGGCCGGCGCCGCGGGACCAGTTGAGGGTGTCCAGCCGCACCTGGTCGGGGCCACCGGCGTAGTTGAGCTCGTACAGCTCGTGGCGGGCGCCGAACTCGGTGCCGATCGCGTCCCAGGCCATCTTGAAGAGCTTGGCGCGCTCCTCGGCCGTTCCGCCCGAGCCGCGGTAGTAACGGTCGAGGAGCGGACGCAGCTCCGGGTTCTGGAGGTCCTTGTGGCTGGAGGGGGTCATCAGCAGGGCACCGGCCAGGTGCTCCTCGAAGAAGCGGTGCGTGCGCTCCCAGCTGATCGGCGCGAGCGCCCGGTAGCCGGCCGAGTAGTCCATGCGCGGCAGGACGGTGCCGCCGGGGCCCGCCTCCGGGTCGAGCGCCATGGCGGTGGTGACGGCCCAGGTCTGGTGCCGCCACGCCAGCAGTTCGCCGAGGCCCGCCTGGACGCCGCGGAACTGGTCCGTGCCGTTGAGCCGGGTGCCCCGGTCGAGCAGGCCGGCCATGAACTCCAGCTTGACCGACATGCGGATGGCGCCCTGGAAGAAGCCGCGGCTGAGCAGGCCCGAGCGGGGGAAATACTGGTGGATCTTCTCGGTGTCCCGGTAGATCAGGATGTTCTCCCACGGGATGAACGCCTTGTCGAAGACCAGCACCGCGTCGTTCTCGTCGAAGCGGCTCGAGAGCGGGTTGTCGAACGGGCTGGTCGCCTTGGACTCGTACGACGGGCGGCAGACGACCTTCATGCCCGGGGTGTTCATCGGCGCCATGAAGGCCAGGGCCATGTCGTCGGCCTTGCCGGCCTCGAGGTTGGCGAGGTGGATCTGGCCGACGAAGGCGACGTTGGACAGCGCCGAGGCGGTGGCCATGAGCTTGGCGCCCTCGACGACGATGCCGTCGCCGCGCTCCTCGACGACCTTGAGGTAGACGTCGCGGATGGCGTGCGCCGGCTTGTTGCGGTCGACCGGCGGGTTGACGATCGCGTGGCTGATCGAGAGGCCCCGGCGGGCGTACTTCTCGTACCAGGCGCGGGCGTTGTCGCCGAACGGCTCGTAGAAGTCGTGGGTGTTGGCGAGGCCGGCCATGAACGACGCCTTGTAGTCGGGCGTGCGGTTCATGAAGCCGTAGCTCAGCCTGGCCCAGTGCTCGATGGCGTCACGGGCCTTGAGGAGGTCCTCGGCCGAGTGCGCGGGGGTGAAGAAGCGGTGGACGCGGGCACCGGTGTACCGGTCGACCGTCGTCATCAGGTCCTGGGTGTCCGGGTGGTGGAGCGCGTCGTAGAGGTGCGCGGTGGACTTCGCGGCGTTGGCGAAGGCCGGGTGCGTGGTCACGTCCTTGACGAGCTCGCCGTCCAGGAACACCTGACGGCCGTCGCGCAGGCTCTCCAGGTACGTGTCACCTGTCATAAGGTCGTTCGGGGCTTCCGCGGCCGACTGATCGGCTATGGGGACCTGACCCATTTGTTGATCCTCTCCGGGTGTGGAAACAGGCGAACCGTTAATTGGGGCGCAGTTCGATTGACCCGAGATTAGGCAGCCTTGGCGGCGCGTTCTTGCGGGGTCACGCATGGAGAATTGCTCATCCACGCCAACCTGTCGTGACCAGCGAAGACGGTGGAACTATGCATTCCTCGGAGGCGTGCAAGAAAAACGGCCCGACGGTGCATCGAATGGAGCGCGATGCACCGTCGGGCCGTTCGGCGGACGGAGAATGGAGTTCGGCCGCGAATTCAGGCGGCGGCGGTTCCGGAGCGGCCGGCGAGGGCAGCTTCGCGACACGCGGTGTCAGCGATCGTGATGATCTGCTCGACGTGGGGAAGGAGCTTGCGGCCGGCCTCGGTGAGCTCGATGTGGCCGCCTCCGCGATGGAACAGCGGGGCCCCGATGAACTCTTCGAGGTTCTTGATGTGGGCGGTGATGCTCGGCTGCGAGTAGTGGAGGTTCCGCGCGGCACGGGTGAAGCTCATCTCTGCCGCCACCTCGCGGAACGTGCGCAGCTGCTGAAACTGCACGGCGAAGGCTCCCTTCTGCGGAGCCGAGAAGCCCCGGAGAGTGCAACATACCACGACGCATGTATAAATTGGCTCCCGTGGGACGTCGCCCGCAGGACGTCGCCCGTGGGGCCGCCGCGTCAGTCGGACATCTCCATCGGGGAGAGCAGGTCCCGGGCGATCTGCGGCAGCAGACGGTCGATCAGCAGCCCCGTGCGCGCCTCGCCGCCGGCCCTGCGCGGAATGGAGTCGACCGCCACCGCGTGCGAGAGCACCCAGGGCAGTCGCCGCTCACAGGCCGCCAGCGCCGCATGGCGGCCGCCGATCTCCTGGTCGGCCGAGAGCGGTACGTAGACCACGACCAGCGTCTCGCCCACCTCGGGGAGCCGGGTGCGCAGCACCGTGATGTCCTTGACGCAGGGCAGCTCCAGGAGTTCGAGTTCGAGCGCGAAGAACGCCGAATCGAAGTCCTCCACCGGCTCTTCGTCGTACATCGGGTCGTCGAGGGAGGGCACGGTCATGTGGACATCTCCTGTTGCATCGACTGCTCGAGCTGCAGATTCAGGGTGATGATGGGCAGCACCGCGTCGAGCAGCTCTCCGCTGCGGATGCGGCCCGTCGGGCTGTACGGGATGGTGTCCACGGCGATGACGTGCGCGGCCAGCGACGGCACCCGGCGGGCGCAGGCCGCGCTGAGGGCCTCGTAGCCGGTGGCCTCGCGGCCGACCGCCACCGCGATGAACGGCACGACGATCGCGTCGCCCAGCACCGGGCTGCTGACCCGCATGACCGCGGTGTCGCGCAGGCACGGCAGGCTCAGCAGGTCCGACTCCAGGCGGAACAGCTCGGCGTCCACGGCCGACCCGCGCTCCTGGACCGGGACCCCGGTGGTGCGCCCGGTGACCTGTAGCCGGCCGGTCCCGTCGATGCGCCCGCACTGGCCGGTCAGGAGGAAGCGCTCCTCACCCGGGCCGTGGTCGAGCGTCGTGAAGGCGGCGTCCCCGTCGAGGTAGCCGTCCATCACCTGGTGCCCGGCGAAGCCGAGCCTGCCCGTCTCGCCCTGCGGCAGCACCCGGCCGTCCTCGCCGAGGACCACGACGGTGGTGCCGAGGGTGGTGCGGCCCGAGTGCGGAGGGGAGACCAGCAGTTCCTCGGGCCCCAGCACGGCCGTGAGGCCGGTCTCGGGGCTGCCGAGGGTGGTGTGCAGGACCGGGCCCAGGCGCTCCCAGGCGGTGTTGACGGCCCAGGTGCCCAACTGCCGGGCCGGGGTGGCCAGGAAGCGCAGGTGGCCGGTGCGGGGGGAGGGCGCGGCGTCGGCGGGCTGGGCGAGCAGCGCGCGCAGGGCCGCGGGGCCGACGGTGGCGGTGGTGACCCGTTCGTCGGCCAGCAGGGCGGTCAGGGCCGGGCCGTCGGCGCCGTCGGCGAGTACGACGGTGGCGCCGACGCCGAGCGCGGTGCGGGTCAGCGCGAGCGCGGAGTGCTGCGCCAGCGGGGCCGAGGCCAGATGCACATCGCTGCGGGCGAGACCGAACTCGTCGACCAGGTCGACCAGATGACGGCCCTCGTAGGGGGTGCGGCGTACGGCTATCCGGACCGGGCCCGCGTCGTCGTCGCTGATCGCGAAGGACTCGTACGGCAGTGGGGCGGGCAGCTCGCGCAGCGGTTCGGTCGAGGTCAGGCGGTCGAAGGGGAGTGTCCGGCGGCGGGCGGGGTCGGGGTCGTCGCCCGGCTGCGAGGTGCCGTCCAGCAGGATGTGCAGGGCCTCGGGGCCGGTGGGCCGGACGAGCCGGTCGAGTACGGTGCGGCGGTCCGAGTCCGAGAAGACGAAGGACGGTTCGAGCCGGGTGAGGACCGATGCGAGGGTGTCCGGGTCGGTGTCGGCGTCCAGGCCGGTGCAGGACACACCCAGGGTGGCGCAGGCGCTCATCGCGACGGTGAGCTGCCAGGTGTTCTTGGCCAGGAAGACCGCCCGGACCGGGCCGTCGGCGGGCAGCCGCTGCGCCAGCCCCGCGGCGACGCTCTCCACGGTGTCGCCGAACCGGCCCCAGGTCAGCCGCACCTGTCCGTCGATCAAGGCGTCCCGTGTCGCACCGTGGGCCGCGTGGCGCCGGATGTCATCGAGCTTGATCATGTGGCTTCTCCGTGGTCGGTCAAGAGCCGTCGTCTCTGAGCGCGGGGCCTCCCGCGAAGACAGCACCGATGGAAACAAACGTGCATGCAGGTATGCAACTGTCATCGGGAATCCTGATGCCGCGCATCTGTGTCATGTCGGCCCTGCGCGACGGCCGCCGCATCCGCAGACTCGGGCGGTGTCCACCCCGTGAAGTCCGCTCCCGGAGGTCCCCTTGGCCGCGCCCGTGCCCGCCACCGCTCCCGCTGTCGTCCTGGTCGGCCCGCCCGGCGCGGGCAAGACCACGGTGGGTCAGGCGCTGGCCGCCCGGCTGGGGCTGCCGTTCCGTGACACGGACACCGAGGTGGAGCGGCGGGCGGGGCGGTCGGTGGCGGAGATCTTCGCGGCCCGGGGCGAGGCGGGGTTCCGGTCCCTGGAGCGGGAGGCGGTACGGGAGTCGCTGGCCGGCTTCCGGGGCGTACTGGCCCTGGGCGGCGGGGCCGTGGCGGACGCGTCGACGCGGGCCCGGCTGGCGGGGCACGCGGTGGTCCGGCTGACGGTCACCGCGGAGACGGCGACGGAGCGGATCGGGTCCGGCGCGGGGCGTCCGCTGCTCGCGGATGCCGCCGGGGCCCGCTGGCAGGCCCTCGTGGCTGCCCGCGAGCCGTGGTACGAGCGGGTCAGCCGGGCCTCGGTCGCGGCTGACGGGCCCTTGGCCGAGGTGGCGGATGCGGTACTGGCGGTGGTGTCGGCGGCGGACCGGGCCGCCGATGGCGAGGGCCGGTCCGCCTAGTCGTCGCTCGGGCGCCCCTGTGCGGCCTCCTCCTGCTGGAGCTTCTCCAGGTCGGCGAGGACGCGCGCGGCCCGGTCGGGGCCCATGTCCACCTGGGCCAGCGGGCCGGGCAGGGCGATGGCAGGCAGGACGTGCTGGAGCATCACCGAGGTGCGCTCCTCCAGGTCGGCCCAGTCGCTCATCGCCTCCGACAGCACCTGGACCCCGGAGAACGCGCCGACGAACAACTGCGCCACGGCCTCGGGGTCGACGTGCGCGTGGAGTTCACCGGCGTCCTTGGCCAGGGTGAGCGCGTGCCTGTTGTGGGCGATCCAGTTCTCGTACGGCCGGCGCCGGTCCAGGTCGTGCGCCCCGTGCTCCAGGGAGAGCCGGAGGCTGCCCTGCACGGCGGTGTCCTTGCGGACCTGGAGGGCGAAGAGCATCCCGGCGTCGACGAGCTCCTGGAGCCGGGTGGTGCGCGGCACGAGCGGGAACGGGACCTCGCCGACCTGGCTGTCCAGCACGGCCCGCGCCAGGTCCTCCTTGCCGGTGAAGTAGTAGTAGAACGCGCCCTTGGTGAGTCCTACCCGCTGGTAGACATCGGAGATGGTGGCCCCGTTGTACCCCTTCTCCGCGAACACCGCGCCCGCGGCCTCGACGATGAGGCCCCGGGTCCTCTTCGATCGCTCGTGCTGAGTCACGCATGCTCCCGTCGATTGTGGTGTGACGCCGCCGACCGCTGTACCGATCGGGTACAGGGTCCGTGGATCACACATGGGTGATTGCGAATCATACCTGGAAGCACGTATCTTCCCACTGGCTCGATCCGTCACTGGCTCGAGATCTGCCATGGGGGGCAACATGTCGATCAGCACAGCCATGCACCAGGAGGGCCCGAGAGTTCTTCCGGACCCCACCACAACTGCCTGCGAGAACAGCGAAGTTGGCGCCACCGTCCCGCCTCGGCGGGCCGCGCCGGGGCAGCTCCTGCATCGCTCCCGGCCATCCGATGTCCTGATATCGGACTGGGTTCGCACAGACACCGACCGCTTCACACTGGCTCTGGATTGGCCGGATTCCCATCCCTTTCACTCACCGCTGCACGGGCGCCACGCCCCGTCGCTCATCGCGGAGACCATCCGCCAGGCCGGCCGGCTGGTGGCCCACGCCGAGTTCGCCGTCCCGCTGGACCACCACTTCCTGATGCGGGACCTGAACTACACCATCGAGCCGGACCGGGCACACGCCGCCGCCGACGGCCCGCCGCTCCTGCTGGACCTCACCTGCTCCGACATCCGGCGCCGAGGCGCCTGCCTCGCCCGGATGACCTGCCACATGGTCATCACCCGCGGCGGCCAGGTCGTCGCGACCGGCTACGGCACCCTGACCTCCACCTCTCCGGCCACCTACCGCAGGTTGCGCGGCGACCGGCTGACCGCCCTGCCGTCGGTCCGGCTGCCCGCTCCCGTACCGCCGGCCACCGTACGACGCGCCGATCCCGCCGACGTCGTGCTCTCCCCCACGAGGGAACCCCTGCGCTGGGTGCTGCGCGCCGACCCGGCGAATCCGGCCCTGTTCGCACGCCCCAACGACCACGTCCCGGGCATGGTGCTCCTGGAGGCGGTCCACCAGGCCGCCCAGGCCGCGGTCGGACCGGCCGGCTTCTACCCCGCCTCGATGCGCCTGTGCTTCGACCGCTACGCGGAGTTCGGCGCGCCCTGCGTGATCGAGGCGTGCCCGGCGGCCGACGGGGAGCCGGGCACGGTCTGCCTCCGTGTCTCGGCCCGCCAGGGCGGCCAGAGCGTCTTCAGCGCGCTCATCACCGGAATCGCCGTCTCCGCCTGATTCCGCTCTCGCACCGGACCCCGGTCTCGTGCCGGGCTTCGGCTGCGTGCCGGACTCCGGCCTCACATCGGACTCCGGTCCCACACCGGACTCCAGCCTCACACCGGGCTTCGGCTGCGTGCCGGACTCCGGCTTCACATCGGACTTCGGTCCCACCATCTTCGTTCTCACGATTTCTCTGGGGGGGATTTCTCTGTGAGCAAGCAGTGCCCGTTCCGTATTGATCCGCTTGGTCAGGACATTCACGGCGAAGTAGAAGAGATCCGCTCCCGGGGACGCGTGACGAGGGTCGTCCTTCCCGGCGGGGTGGAGGCGTGGTCGGTCACCAGCTACGACCTGGTCAAGCGGCTGCTGGTCGACCCGCGCGTATCGAAGGACGCCTACCGGCACTGGCCGGCGTGGATCAGCGGCGAGGTCTCCGAGGAGTGGCCGCTGGCCATCTGGGTCTCGGTCCAGAACATGGTCACCGCCTACGGCGACGACCACACCCGGCTGCGCAAGCCCGTGGCGGGGGAGTTCACCGCCCGCAGAGTGGCGGCCCTGCGTCCGTGGATCGAGAAGATCACCGGGGAGCTGCTGGACCGTCTGGAGGCGGGGCCCGCCGGTGAACCGGTCGATCTGCGCGAGGAGTTCGCGCACGTCCTGCCGCACCAGGTCGTGTGCGAGCTGTTCGGGATTCCCGCGTCGGTGCGTCCGGCATTCCACCGGATCATCAGGGGATTCTTCGCCACCTCCGCGACGGCGGAGGAGGCGCAGGCGAACACGCTCGATCTCTACCGGAACATGACCGAGCTCGTCGCGCTCAGGAGAGGGAACCCGGGTGACGACCTGACCTCGGCGCTCATCGCGTCCCGGGACTCGAACCCTGCCGACATGAGCGAGAAGGAGCTGCTCGACAACCTCATCCTCCTCTTCACCGCCGGATACGAGACGACCGTGAACCTCATCGACAACGCGGTCGTCGCCCTGCTGAGCAACCCCGAGCAGTTCGCGCACGTCCGCGAGGGCCGCGCCTCCTGGGAGGACGTGGTCGAGGAGACCCTGCGCCTGGAGCCGCCGGGTGCGCACAGCATCCTGCGGTACGCCGTCGAGGACATCGACACCGGCGACGTGACGATCCCCAAGGGCGACCCCATCGTCCTGTGCTTCGTGGGGGCCGGCCGGGATCCGGAGCACCACGGCCCGGACGCGGGCCGCTTCGACGTCACCCGTGCCACGCGCCGCGATCACACCTCGTTCGGTCATGGACCGCATTACTGCCTGGGCGCGCAACTGGCCCGAATGGAGGTGCACATCGCCCTGCCCGCCCTGTTCGAGCGCTTCCCGGAGCTGGCGCTGACCGTCCCCGCCGAGGAGCTGCGGCCGCAGACGTCGTTCGTCTCGAACGGCCACCGCGAGCTTCCGGTGTTCCTGCGGACCCCGGCAGGGGCGGGTTCCGGCCAATGAGGTCAACTCGTCGACCCAGGTGAGTAAAGCATCCAGGCGTGCCGGTATGCCTGTGGGCGCGGTGGATCAAGCCAGATCCACCGCGCCCGTGTTCCGGCCGGTTCAGGGACGTGGCAGGTTGCTGCCATGGTGAATATCGACAACCTGTTGGCCGGCCGGAAGGCACTGATCACCGGCGCCAGCAGCGGCATCGGAGCCGCTGCGGCCAGGACGTTCTGCGAGGCCGGGGCCTCGGTCTTCCTGGTAGCCCGACGGGACAAGGAACTGGCGGCGGTCGCAGCGGAGTTGCGAGCACAGGGCTTCGACGCCGACCACGCCGCCGCGGACGTCTCCCACCCCGGCGAGGCCAAGGCCGCGGTCGAGGCCGCGGTGGAGCGCCTCGGCGGGCTGGACGCCGCGTTCAACAACGCGGGGACGGCGGTGGTGCCCGTACCGATGCACCTGATGGACGACGCGGACTTCGAGGACGTCATGGCCGTCAACGTCCGCGGCACCTGGAACTGCATGAAGCACGAGCTCGCCGCGATGCTGCCCGCCGGTGGGGCGATCGTGAACAACAGCAGTGTGGCGGGCCTGGTGGCCACCCCGGCGGCCGCCCCGTACATCGCCTCCAAGCACGCGGTCATCGGCCTGACGAAGGCGGCCGCCATGTACGCCGACCAGGGCATCCGGGTCAACGCGATCGCTCCCGGCACCACGCGCAGCGAGATGATGGACCGGTGGTTCGACCTGAACCCGGGCCTGGAGGAGGAGCTGCGCACCATGGCCCCGCTGCCGCGGACGGCGGACCCCCGCGAGATCGCGGCGGCGGCCGCCTGGCTGCTGAGCGACCAGGCCTCGTTCGTCGTGGGTGCGACCCTCCCCGTGGACGGCGGCTGGACAGCCCGCTGACAGCCGCCGCCGGCGCATCAGCAGGGCGCCGTTGACGGGACCCGCGTGGACCTTCCGGTGTACGGGAGTTGGCGCGCGGATGAGGAGTCGGCGGCGAACGACCGCGAGGCCGCCCGATCGGCCGTCCGCCGCCCCGCCGCTGGCTACGTTGACGCTGTGCGGAGGCATCAGCAGTGGTCGGGGAGCGACAGCGGGGCCGGGAGCGCGAGCGCGCGGGGCGTGTCCGGGAGCACGGGGCGGGCGCCCCGGGCGATGCGCCCGGCCGGCCCGGAGACCCTCGGCGGCGGCCCCCGCCCCTTGCCGACCACGCAGACCATGCGGGCCGTGCAGACCTTGCAGACCATGCAGCGGACGATGGGCAACGAGGCCACCGCGCGGGCGGTGCGGCGCGGGAAGCGGCCCGCCGTCCCGCTCCCGGCCGTCGACGAGCGCGCCGTACAGGGGCTCGTACTGCCGCCGTACCTGATGGACCTGGAGGCGGGCGGCCTCTCCACGGCGTACGGGCTGACCGGGCACGAGTTCGTCCGTAACGCGGTCGCCGCCATCGTGGGGCACGGCGACGGCACGGTGGCCGCCATCGCCGCCGAACTGGCCGGGCGGCCCGAGTCGTTCTTCGGCCGGGGCCGTGCGTTCGCGGTGGAGGGTGCGCGGGGCGGACAGGGCGGACAGGGCGGAAGGGGCGGGCGGGGCGGCGACGGTTTCGACGTCACCGTCAGCATCGCGCCCGCGCCCGGCGACCGGCCGCCCACGTTCCACCCGGCGGAGGCCCTCGCGACGGCCGCCCCGGACCCGGGCGGGGCGCCGCTCGCCGCGGTGGACGACGCGGAGGGCAAGGAGACCAAGGTCGACGTCCAGCACAACAGCGGGGCCACCGCGAGCAGCACGGTCGGCAACTCCTCCGGCAAGGGGGCGGGCGGTACGGCGTTCGGGCTCGCACCGGTCGTACCGGGGCTGTGGCTGGGCGGCGCGGTGACGGGGAGCGTGCAGCCCTGGCAGTCCTCGCGGGACTCCCGCTCCCAGCGGGGCGTGGCCGAACCACGGGTGCTGCGCAGCGACAAGGGCTCGGTGGAGGTACCGCGCCGGGTGGTGTACGTCGTACGGGCCCGGCCGCAGAAGGGCGGCGAGGAGCAGGAGTTCCGGGGCTCGGGAGGGCTGACCCAGCGGGTGCCCACCGAGCACCTGGTCCCGGCCGACACCGGGGCGCCGGCCCGGCCGCAGCCGGTGGACGCCGGTCTCGCGCGCCAGGTCTCGCTGGCCGGCTCGCTGGCCCCGGTCGCCGTCTCCGACACCGCCGGGCCGCACGAGGGCGGCGGGGGGCTGTTCGACGCGGTCGCCTCCGTCCTGCACCCCTCGCTGACCGCGCCCGGCGCCCCGGGCCGCTCCCGGCTGTACGAGGCGACCGCCACCGCGACCGTGCTGGAGGACCTGCCCCGGCTGCTGGGCGACGGCGTCACCGGGGACGACCTGTACTCCAAGGACGGCGGCAGCGCGGGCACGTACCGCATGCGCGCCGCCGTCACCGGGCTGACCCCTGCCTGGAGCATCGGGAAGACCCAGTTGCGTACGCACCAGCAGGCGCAGCACACCGCGACCGAGTCGGCGGGCAAGGGGCGCGCCGTCGCGGGCGGGATCGGCCCGGCGATCGGGGTCGGGGCGGCGGCCAACGCTGCGGTGGTACGGGCCACCGCGATGCCGGTCGCCGCGGCCCGCAAGGCCCGGTTCAGCGTGCACGAGCAGACCGTCTCCAGCAGGCAGGGCGCGGAGGTGCGGGGCGAGAAGGTGCTGTACCTCGGGACCGCCGAGTTCACCGTGGAGGGCACCGGCCCCCGGTCGGCCCGGATGATCCTGCACCCGGAGACACGGGTGGCCACGCACACGATGCGGGTGTGGATCGGACTGCGGGCGGACGAGGCCCAGGAGTTGGGGCTGCCGCTGCCGCCGGGGGTGACGGCGGACGAGTTCATCAAGAGGCCGGAGCCAGTGCCGGTGCCGGAGCCGGTGCTGGACCTGGACCCGGTGTTGGAGTCGATAGCCGAGTCGGAGTCGGAGTCGGAGTCGGAGTCGGCCGGGTCGGTGTCGGAGACGGGCTCGACGTCGGGCAGGCGCTCGGCGTCGAGCGGGCGCTCAGCGTCGGGCAGGGACTCGGTGTCGGACACGGACTCCGAGTCGGGCTCAGGCTCAGGCCCCGAGTCGAGCACGTCCGGGGCCGAGGCCGAGGCCGAGTCGGAGGCGGCGGAGGCGGAGGGGGAGAGGAGGCATCTCCCGTTCGGCGCGATGGGATCCAGCGTCACGCTCGGCCGGCTCGACACCGGGCCCATGGTGAAGGCCGTCCGTGAGCTGTTCGCGACCGACCCCCGGCTGGCCGGATACCTGCCGGCCTTCGGCGCCACGCCGCCCCCGGCGGACCTCAGCCGGGAGGAGGCCGAGGCGCAGCGCACCAACTACCGCGAGCTGATGGCCGCCCTCTCCGAGGCCAACTTGCGCGTGAACAAGGACCAGTTGCTGTCCACCGGCGTCCGGGTCAGGCTGCGCCGGAAGACCGCGATGCACGCCCACGACGTACAGCTGCGGGTCCACGGCACGATGGGCGCGACGCGCCACCTGGGCGAGATCGACGACTGGTTGGTCCGCGCCCATTCCGGGGTGGCCGCCAACGCGCAGAGCGGGCGCAGCAGTTCGCGTTCCATCGGCGGCATGGTGCTGGCCCAGGCGCGGTTGGTCCCGGGCGTGCTCACCGGCTCGGCCCGCTACGAGCGGACCAGCTCCGGCAGCCGCCGTAACCAGGGCGGCCCCACCACCCGTACCGACGTCCTCACCAACGGGTCGGAGAAGGCGAGCGCGTTCGGGGCGGCGCTGCGGCTGAACGTGGACGTCACCATGACCTCGCGGCAGCGCAAGCTGGCGCGGGCCGTGACCCCGGGCGGCCCCGGCCGGGACGCGCCGGAGGCCAGGCTGCTGTCCGGGCTGCACCTGGAGGAGCAGGACGTACGGCTGCTGACGCCGTCCGAGTTCACCGTCGGTACGGAGGAGAAGGCGCGGCTGGACGCGGGCGGCGGGCAGGCCCCCGGCCCGGAACGGGCCGTAGCCGCGTCGGGCATCGGGGAGCTGGCCGGACTGGCCCCGGCCCCGGCGGCCGGGCAGGTGGTACGGGACTGGCAGCTGGTGGAGACGATCGGCGACGGGCAGCCGGTGCGCGACCTGGCCCTCGCTCTGCTGGCTCGGGCCGCCGTCCGTGGCCAGGCGGGCCGGCGGGACGAGGCGCTGGCCACGGAGGGGCTGGCGCCCCGGCTGGCGGTCGAGGAACGCTTCAGCCCACGGGCGATCACGGCGGCGCTGCGGCAGGCCGCGTCCTCCGGGTGGGTGGTGAAGAACCTGCGCCACCCGCGCCGGCTGGCCGCGCTGAACGGCGCGGTGGGCACCCGACTGGCGCTGACGGCCCCGCAGTTGGTGCACGAGACGGCGGGGCCGGGCACCGAGACGTTCGTACTGGGCGGCCACCAGGCCGGCGGGCAGCAGGGGGAGGGCACCGCCAGTATGGTGCAGGTCGGGGCCTCCGGCGTACAGAACGGCGCCGAGTGGCGGGTCGGCGAGGGGCTGTCGGGGTACCGGTCGACGAGTACGGGCGACAGCCAGGCGGCCACCGTGTCGGGGACCGTGGAGCGCAACGCGCACACGCCGAAGAAGGCGCCGCTGTATCTGGTGCGGTGCGATCTGCTCGTCACGATGGTGGCGGAGGTCGAGGTCACGGGCGGCGGCCCGTACGTGGCGAACGCGGCGCGGACCCTGCCGGGCGTGGCCGCGGTGTGGCTGACGGCGGAGCAGCTGCGGGCGGCGGGGGTGGACCTGCCGGAGTCGGCGCGGAGGGCGCTGAAGCTGGAGGAGGAGGGGGAGGGCGCGGAGAGGGCGCCGGCCGACGGCAGCGCCAACGCTGTTTCTGGTCCTGCTTCCGCTTCCGCTTCCGCTTCTGGTTCTGGTGACGGCCGGAGCCGACCAGGCCCGACGCTCGCCCGCGACCTGCCGCTGGGTTTCGGCATGATCGAGGACCTGCCGGACTTCGTCCCGCTGCTGGAGGGGCTGCGCGGCAACCTCACGAGCACCGGGCAGCAGGACCTGGCCGACGCCCTGCTGCCGCGTCGGCAGCTGCGGGACCGGAACGACAACGTGCAGCGGCTGCTGCGGGTCCTGGACCGGGACGGCTCGGCGGGGCTGTTGGGGAGCGCGATGGACGGCGGGGTCACGGTGGAGCTGCTGGACGGCCGTAGGACGCCGTACTGGGCGGTGTTCAAGGTCGTCCGGAGCGGCGAGGGGGTCCGGGAAGGGGAGGCGGACGACGGCCGGGACATGGAGTACATCACCTCGGCCGCCGCCCAGCAGGCCACCTCCCACGACGAGGGCGCGACCACCGGCGTGGAGGGCATCCTCGCGGGCTCCGGGAAGCCGGACGGCGGGACGGGGCAGGTCAAGAGCGCGGGCGGGGCGGCCGGGCTCGGGCTCGCCTCGGGTTCCGGACGCCGCAGGGGCGGCGCGGAGCGCGGGCAGCTGGGCATGAAGACGGTGGCGGAGGCGAAGACGGCTAAGTCGGCGAAGGTACGTGTGCCGATCGTGGCCAGCCTCGAACTCCACCGGGGAGACCGCAGGTTGGCCCTGGCAGGCTCGGGCCGCACATCGCTGGTCCACCGGATCCTGGAGAGCGACCTCGCGGCCCTGCGGAGGGTGAGCGCCCCGCGCCGAGCCCCCCGCCTCCCCGCCCCGGGCCGCACCGTCCAGGGCGCGGCGGCCGGTGACCCGGCGGGGGTGGGCTCCTGGCGGTCGTACGGGGTCCCGCTGCCGATGGAGGCGCAGGTGAACGGCTTCCAGGGGGCGGCGCACGTACGGGAGTTGGTGAACACGGCGGTGCGGGCGGCGGGGGGCGGCGACCGGTTCCGCCAGAAGGGCCAGGCGGCGGCCTACACGCTCGGCGAGGCGGTCTCCACGGAGTGGCTGACCGCAGCGCTGCCGCTGCTCACGAACGCGGGGGCGGAGCTGCCGCCGGTACACGCGAGCGGGGCGACGGGTCAGGACCTGCGGGCCTCGGTGCACGCACGACTGCGGGCCGGACGGGTGCTGGGGGTGGGCGACAAGATGACGTTCGAAACGGTGGCCCAGAGCCACCTGGGGGCGCCCCGCCCCACCCAGAGCGACGGCCAGAGCTCGGCCGAGAAGAGCAGGCAGGCACGCGGGCTGCTGGGCGCCGGGGTGCTGAACGCCGACGAGTTCCGCCTCAACCAGCTGATGGCCAACGCGGGCGGCGCGGCCTCGGCAAGCGGCGCGGCGGCACACGGCGCGGGCTCGATGCCCCTGCACAAACCCAAGTTCGCGTCGGTGCTGGTCCAGTTCACGCTGGACGTGAGGGTGGTGGCCCGAGTGACGGACAGGGCGCGCCCGTCCCGCACGGAGGTGGCGGAACGCGAACTGACCCTCCCACGCCCGGTAGTGATCCGCATGCCCCTCCCGACGGCCGGCCACCTCCTGTCCACCCACCCCAACTCCGTAACCGACCCCCGCGACCACCTGGGCCTGGGCGCGACGGCGACGGTGCCGCCGCCTACGGGGTCCTGAGGGGGGCCGCAGGCGGCGGGGAACCACGGCGTCCGTGCGGCCCTGGGGCACCTTGACGGGGGAGCACCCCCGCGTGCGCGGGGACCACCCAAGGAAGACCGCGCCGTACGCGGCCTGGTAGGGACCACCCCCGCACGCGCGGGGACCACTTCGCGGACCTTCTGGCCGTGGACGAGGCGCTGGGACCACCCTCGCACGCGCGGGGACCACCGTTTGGCCACAGGCTCGGACGCGATGGCGTAGGGACCACCCCCGCACGCGCGGGGACCACGCGAGCTCGGTCCGCAGCTCCTCGGCGATCGCGGGACCACCCCCGCACGCGCGGGGACCACGGGGACGTAGACGATGGTGCTGCCGCCGGTCGGGGACCACCCCCGCACGCACGGGGACCACCCTGGTGGAGTGGATGCCCGACGGGCTGTCGCCGGGACCACCCCCGCACGCGCGGGGACCACACATCGAAGCCCAACGGGTGGACACGCCCTTCGGGACCACCCCCGCACGCGCGGGGACCACTTGTTCCACTTCCAGATCACGTAGTTGATCGTGGGACCACCCCCGCACGCGCGGGGACCACGGTCTGACCTGCGAAGCAATGCGTTTCGTAGCGGGACCACCCCCGCACGCGCGGGGACCACAGTTCGCGACCTGCGGGTTTATGCGGCCGAGGGGCTGTTTTTACTTACTTCTTGAGAAACGGACATATCTCCCCTTGTGTTGCGAACAGCCTCCGCTCGAAGCCCGTGCATGTCAGGACTGATTGTGCCTCCTCGCCAGCCGGGACGGGCGTCAACCAGAAGCTGCGGGTAGGCCTGCGAGATTTCAGCCCCATTGCATGCGCTCTGCTAGTGGCTTGTGCCGTCAGGCGGAGAGACGCGAGCTGATCCGTCGGCTGTCGGCCTCAGACGGGTTTGAGGAGGCTGCGGAGGTTGGCCATGCGTGCCTTGATGTCGGTGGTTCCGGTGGGGTCGGTGGGGCCGGCTGGAGTGTCGTCGGTTTCGTTGCTGTGGGCCTGACGGCAGGGGCGGCAGAGGCCGTCGGGGAGGGCTTGTGGGGGGCCGGGGCGGCCGCAGTTGGTGCATTCGATGCGGAGGGGTTGGGGTGGGGTGGG
>NZ_JBEYKR010000131.1:0-20016 GCF_040703535.1 Streptomyces sp. NPDC007346 | reverse complement strand
GCGTGCTGGTGCTGTTCGACACCGAACAGAAGGGCCTGACCGGCGTGCTGGTGGACAACCGCAAGCAGGCGGTGCGCTGCATGGGGCAGGAGACGTCCCCTGTGCCCGCCCCGCCCCGTACGGCAGCATGGGCCCATGTCCGTACTGACGCGCGACGAAGCGCAGACCCGAGCCCAGATCATCGACGTGGAGCGGTACACGATCGCCCTCGACCTCACCACCGGCGAGGAGACCTTCGACTCCAAGGCCGCCATCCGGTTCACCGCCCGCACGGCCGGTGACACCTTCGTCGAGGTCAAGCCCGCCACCCTGCGCTCCATCGCCCTGGACGGACAGCCGCTGGACCCCGCCCTCCTGGACGGGAACCGCTACCCCCTCACCGGCCTCACCCCCGGCCCCCACGAACTCCACGTGGACGCCGCCATGAGCTACTCCCGCACCGGCGAGGGCATGCACCGCTTCACCGACCCCGCCGACGGCGAGACCTACGTCTACACCCAGCTGTTCATGGAGGACGTCCAGCGCGTCTTCGCCGCCTTCGACCAGCCCGACCTCAAGTCCGTCTTCGCCATCGACGTCACCGCCCCCCAAGGGTGGAAGGTCCTCGGCAACGGAGTCAGCGCCCGCACCGACGACGGGCGCTGGACCATCGCGCCCACCCCCCTCATCTCCACCTACCTCGTCGCCGTCGCCGCAGGCCCCTGGCACTCGGTCACCACCGAACACGCGGGACTGCCCTTCGGCATCCACTGCCGGCGCTCCCTCGCCCCCCACCTCGACGCCGACGCCGACGAGATCCTCGACATCACCCGCGCCTGCTACGACCGCTACCACGAGAAGTTCGACGAGCCCTACCCGTTCGACTCCTACGACCAGGCCTTCGTCCCCGAGTTCAACGCCGGAGCCATGGAGAACCCCGGGCTCGTCACCTTCCGCGACGAGTTCGTCTACCGCTCCGCCGTCACCGACACCGAACGCCAGACCCGCGCCATGGTCATCTCCCACGAGATGGCCCACATGTGGTTCGGCGACCTCGTCACCCTCAGCTGGTGGGACGACATCTGGCTCAACGAGTCCTTCGCCGAGTACATGGGCTACCAGACCCTCACCGAAGCCACCCTCCCCCGCACTCCCAACTCCCTCCGCGCGGGGCAGACCCTGTTCCCCGACGCCTGGGTCGAATTCGGCGTCACCCGCAAGGGCTGGGGCTACGACGCCGACCAGCGCCCCTCCACCCACCCCGTCGCCCCCGACCCCGAGGCCGTACCCGACACCGCCTCCGCCCTCCTCAACTTCGACGGCATCAGCTACGCCAAGGGCGCCTCCGCCCTCCGCCAACTCGTCGCCTGGCTCGGCGAGAAGGACTTCCTCGCCGGGATCAACACCCACTTCGCCCGGCACAAGTTCGCCAACGCCACCCTCGCCGACTTCATCGACAACCTCGCCTCCGCCACCGACCGCGACGTCCACGCCTGGGCCCGGCAGTGGCTGCGCACCACCGGCATCGACACCCTCACCGCCGACGTCCACGAACCCACCGGCCCCACCGAAGCCGGACAGACCTGGACCCTGGCCGTCGAGCGCACCGGCAGCCGCCCCCACCGCATCACCGTCTCCACCTTCGACCACGCCCTCAACACCCAGGCGGGCCCCGGCCACCTCGCCCCCCGCGACCGCTTCGAACTCGACGTACCCGGCGACGGCAGCCCCCTCGTCCGCACCGGCAACCGCCCCGCCCTCGTCGTCCTCAACGACGGCGACCTCACCTACGCCAAGATCCGCCTCGACGCCGCCTCCTGGGACACCGCCCTCACCCACCTCTCCGCCATCCCCGACGCCCTGACCCGGGCCGTCATCTGGAACGCCGCCCGCGACATGGTCCGCGACGGCCAACTGGACCCCACCCGCTACCTCACCGCCGCCCGCACCCACCTCCCGTACGAGAGCGACCTCGCCCTCGTCCAAGGCGTCCTCTCCTTCGCCGACAGCCAGATCGCCGCCCGCTACACCACCCCCGAGGCACGCCCCGCCGCCCTCGCCACCCTCACCAGCCTCTGCCGCGACCTCATCCGCCGCACCGAGGACGGCTCCCACCCGGGCCTGCGCCTCACCGCCGTACGCCACTTCATCGACGCCGCCACCCAGCCCGACACCCTCCAGAGCTGGCTCACCGAAGGCACCGTCCACGGCGGACCCGAACTCGACCCCGAGCTGCGCTGGCGCATCCTCACCCGCCTCGCCGCCCTCGGCGCCACCGACGAGGCGGCCATCGACGCCGAACTCACCGCCGACCCCAGCGCCACCGGCCGCGAAGGCGCCGCCCGCTGCCGGGCCGCCCTGCCCACCCCCGAGGCCAAGGCCACCGCCTGGCAGGCGATGTTCCACGACGACACCCTGTCCAACTACCTGTTCACCGCCACCGCCCAGGGCTTCTGGCAGCCCGGCCAGGACGGGCTCCTGAGGACGTACGTCGACCGCTTCTACCCCGACGCCACCGCCCTCGCCGCCCGCCGCGGCCCCGCCATCGCGGAGGCCGCCGGACGCTACGCCTTCCCCGCGTACGCCGTCGACACCGAGAGCCTCGCCACCGGCACCCGGGCCCTCAAGGACCCGGCCCTCACTCCGGCCCTGCGCCGCAAGCTGACCGACCAGCTCGACGACCTCCGCCGGGCCCTGGCCGTACGGACCACGGAGCACTGAACCGGCCGCGAGACGCACGGGCCGGCCGGTACACGGCAGCAGCCCTCACGTACCGGCCGGCCCCGCGTCCGCCGGATCGGCCGCCCGCAGATCGGCCAGCAGCTCGGCCTGCCCCGTCAGCACCTCGGTCAGGATCGTCCGGGCCACCCTCAGCAGCTCCGCCACCTCAGGGGCGGCCAGCGTGTAGTACACGGCGGAACCCTCCCGCCGCGCGGTGACCAGACCCGCCCGGCGCAACACCGCCAACTGCTGCGAGAGGTGCGCGGCCTCGACCCCCACCTCGCCCAGCATCTCCGAGACCGCGTGCTCACGCTCACTGAGCAGCTCCAGCACCCGGATCCGCACCGGATGACCCAGCGTCTTGAAGAACTCGGCCTTCAGCCGGTACAGCGGGGTACTCACCGACGGGGCCCCGTTCCGAACGCCCGGAACCCATCGCGGCGCGCTGCGCGAGATCTCTTCTCCATGGGTTCATCCTCCCGCCTTCCCCCTGTGCGGATGAACCCGGGGACCGGATCGGCCCTCACCGGACGCGGAACGCGCCGGACCGCTGGAGCGGCAGAGTGACCCAGATGCTCTTGCCCCCGTTGTCCGCGTCCCCCCGCACCACCGCACTGCCGCCCAGCTCCAGGGTCAGCTCCACCACCGTGGCCAGCCCGCGCCCGGAACCGGCCACGGTCGAGGTGTAGAGCGCCGGACGGTAGGGATGACGGTCGTGCACACCGAACGCGAACGCGTCCGGACCGCCCGCGAACACCACCGTCACATTCGGGGAGAGCACCGCCGCGTGCCGCACACTGTTGGCCACCAGCTCACTCACGATCAGCAACGCCGGCCCCGTACACGGCTCCTGCGGCCCCACCCCCCACTCCGCCAGCACCTGCTCCGTCGTCTCCCGTGCGATACGCACCGCCGAACCCATCGCGGGCAGCGTCAGCACATGGCGGTACGGCAACGAGTCATGAGGTCTGATCACCGGGCAGCCTCCTCGGCAGCGGCCACCGGCGCCCCGGCCACCGGCGCTCCGGCCACCGGCGCTCCGGCCACCGGCGCTCCGGCCACCGGCGCCCCGGCCTCCGTCAGGCCGGGGCCGGGGGCCAGCACCCCCGCCTCCCGCAACCGGTCGCGCGCCCCCGCGATGGCCTCCGGCGTGGTCGCGTACTCCCGGCCCTCCCGCCGCAACAGCTCCAGCGCCCCCACCGACTCCAGCGCCTGTCGCTGCCCGGGGCGGATGCCCGAGACCAGCACCGTGATGCCCCGCCGGTTCAACTGGTGCACCGCGTCCTTCAGCATCAGCGCACCCGAGGCGTCCACCGTCGTCACCCGCGACATCCGCAGGATCACCACCCGTACGTCCGCGACCTCCGACAGCGTCAGCAGAAAGCGGTGCGCCCCGGCGAAGAACAACGGGCCATCGATCCGGTACGCCACGATGTGCTCGGCCAGCAGCGCGTGCTCCTCCTCGCTGTGCGCACCCGGCGGCTCGGCCACCTCACCCTGGCCCTCCCGCAGGTCCACCCGGTCCATCCGCGCCTCGCCCGCCACCGCCCGCAGCGCCAGCGCCCCCGCCACCACCAGCCCGATCACCACCGCCAGCACCAGATCCAGCACCAGGGTCGCGGCAGCCGTCAGCACCAGCACCACCGCATCCGAACGGGTCGCCCGAGCCATCGCCCGCAACGCCCCCACCTCGACCATCCGCACCGCCGTAGCCAGCAGCACCCCGGCCAGCGCGGCGAGCGGGATCCGCGAGACCAGCGGAGCCGCCGCGAACACGATCACCGCCAGCACCGCCGCATGGGCCAGCGCCGCGAGCCGGGAGGAGGCACCGGTACGGACATTGACCGCCGTACGGGCGATCGCCGCCGTTGCGGGCACCCCGCCGAACAGCGGGGCCGCCAGGTTGGCGACGCCCTGCCCGAACAGCTCCCGGTCCGGGTCGTGCTTCTGCCCCACCGTCATCCCGTCCGCCACCGTCGCCGACAACAGCGACTCCAGCGCCGCCAGGGCCGCCACCGCGACCGCCGGCGCCACCAGCGAACCCAGCGCCGACACATCCAGGAAGCCCAGCGAAGGCGCGGGCAGCCCGGCCGGCAGCGCCCCGATCCGCTCGGCGCCCAGGTCGAACACCTCCACCGCCACCGTCGCCAGCGCCACCGCGACCACCGAGAACGGGACCGTGGGGAACCGCCGCGCCCCCAGCAGCATCAGCCCGGCCACCCCCACGGTGACGGAGAGGGCCGTCACATGCGGATGCGCGGCGAAGTCCTGGACCGCCCGCCAGGCGACCACCAGCACCTTGTCGCCCTCGGGCACGGCCACGCCCAGCGCGTTCGGGACCTGCTGGAGGGCGATGACCCCCGCGATACCGAACGTGAACCCCTCCACCACCGGCGCGGGGACGTACCGCATGGACCGCCCCGCCCGCAGCAGCGCCAGCCCGATCAGCAGCGCCCCCGCCATCAGCCCCACGGTCAGCACCCCGCCCGCGCCGTACTCGGCGACGATCGGCACGAGGACCACCGTCATCGCCCCGGTCGGCCCCGACACCTGCAGGTTCGACCCGCCGAACACCGCCGCCAGCGCCCCCGCCACCACCGCCGTCGCGAGCCCCGCCTCGGCGCCGAGCCCCGAGGAGACCCCGAAGCCGAGCGCGAGCGGCAGCGCGACGATCGCCACGGTGAGCCCGGCGAGCAGATCACGGCGAGGGTTACGGGTCATGGCCGCGAAGTCCGCCCGGACGGGCAGCAACGCCCGCACCCGGCCCCACGGCGACACCTGTGTGGACGTCGTCACCGCGAGGACACCTCGGCCTCCCGCAGCTCGGCCAGCAACCCGTCCCGGCCCACCAGCATCTCGGTCAGGATGCGCCGGGCCGCCCGCATCAGCTCGGCGACATCACCACCGGCCAGCTCGTACACCACGGTCGAACCCTGCCGGGTCGCGGTCACGATCCCGGACCGGCGCAACACCGCCAGCTGCTGCGACAGGGACGACGGCTCCACCTCGATCGCCGCCAGCAGATCCCGTACGGGGAGCGGACCGACCTGGAGCAGCTCGAGGACTCTGATACGGACCGGATGCCCGAGCATCCGGAAGAACTCGGCCTTCGCCTGGTACAGGGGGACCACCATCGCTCCAGGCCTCTCCTCGGCAGTGCGCCGCCACCGCGGGCGGGGGAGCCGAGCGGGGGCCGCACCGCACGGGTGACAGCGGGACGGCCCCCACAGCATGTAGTGAATTGCAGAATTTCGCAATTAGTGGATCGAGCAACCCCGGAGCAACCCCCACCGCGACGCCGGCCCCCACGCCCGGCCGCCGTCACACCCGCCGCACCCGGCCCTGGGGACCCGCCCGTACACCCGCCCCTGGGGACCCGCCCGTACACCCGTCCCGTAACCGCACACCATTACCACCCGGACCCCCGGCAAACGGGCCACACCGGCCACCAGTACCCCTTTCGAGTTCAGATCGTTGACCTCTTCGGCCGCCCCGCCCGAAACCCGGGACAAGCTGGCATGTCCACCCCACGCCCTCCCGAAGGACCACCCCACCCATGCCCACCCCACCCCTCGCCGGAGGCACCGCAGGGCCCGCCGCACTGCGCCCCCTCATCGACACCGTGCTCACCGCACTCCACGACGGCGCAGCCCTCCGGGACGGCCCCCTCCCCGCCGGCGGACCCGACACCGTCACCCCCCGCACCCGCACCGCCACCCACCCCCTCATCCCCGACCACGGCACCGGCGCCCACCACGCCCTACGCGCCCTCGTCACCGCCCTCACCGAAGGCGCCGCCGACCCCGCCCACCCCCACTGCGCCGCCCACCTCCACACCCCACCCCTCGCCCTGGCGGCAGCAGCCGACCTCGCCGCCAGCGCCCTCAACCCCTCCATGGACTCCTGGGACCAGGCCCCCGCCGCCTCCGCCCTCGAAGCCGACCTCACCACCGCACTCGCCGCCGAGATCTACCCCCACGCCCCCTCACCCGACGCCGTCATCACCACCGGCGGCACCGAGGCCAACCAACTCGCCCTCCTCCTCGCCCGCGAACGCCACGGCCCCGTCCAGACCATCTGCGCCACCAACGCCCACCACAGCGTCGCCCGCGCCGCCTGGCTCCTCGGCCTCCCCGAGCCCGTCCCCGTACCCGCCCCCACCGGCACCCTCGACCTCGCCGCCCTCGACGAAGCCCTCACCCACCTCCACCGCCCCCTCCTCGTCGTCGCCACCGCCGGAACCACCGACACCGGCGAGATCGACCCCCTCGACGCCATCGCCGACCTCTGCGCCACCCACGCCGCCGAACTCCACATCGACGCCGCCTACGGCGGACCCCTCCTCTTCAGCCCCACCCACCGCACCCTCCTCCACGGCCTCGACCGCGCCCAGAGCGTCACCCTCGACCTGCACAAACTCGGCTGGCAACCCGCATCCGCCGGCCTCTTCGCCGTACCCGAACGCCACCACCTCGCCCCCCTCCACCACCACGCCCCCTACCTCAACGCCGACGACGACACCGAAGCCGGCCTCCCCGACCTCCTCGGCCGCTCCCTGCGCACCACCCGGCGCCCCGACGCGCTCAAGATCGCCGTCACCCTCCAAGCCCTCGGCCGCACCGGACTCGCCGACCTCATCGACCGCACCGTCGCCACCGCACACCACCTCGCCGACCTCATCACCAAAACCCCCGGCCTCGACCTCTACGACCGCCCCACCATCACCACCGTCCTCTTCCGCCCCACCAACGCCGACGACCACACCGTCGCCACCCTCCGCCGGACCCTCCTCAACCGAGGCCACGCCGTCCTCGGCCGCGCCCACGCCACCGACCGCCTCTGGCTCAAGGCCACCCTCCTCAACCCCCACACCACCCCCGAAGACCTCCAGGCCCTCATCGACCTGGTCACCACGACGGCCGCCGACCTGGTCACCACTACGGGGCCCGATCCGGCCACCACTACGGGGCCCGATCCGGGCGTCACCACCACTGGCGCCGACCCGGGCACCCCCAGCACCAGCACCGACCCAGCCACCCCCACCCTCATCCCCCCGCCCACCACCACCCCCACCCCCACCACCCCCCTCACGGAAGGCGACACCCCGCGATGACCGACCGGCCCGCCCCCGACCCCGCCCCCGACCCCGACCGGCCCCACGACCTCATCGGCATCGGCATCGGCCCCTTCAACCTCTCCCTCGCCGCCCTCGCCCACAACATCCCCGCCACCCCCGACGACCCCCGCCCCCTCGCCGCGACCTTCTACGAGCAGCGCCCCGCCTTCCACTGGCACCCCGGCCTCCTCCTCGACGGCGCCAGCCTCCAAGTCCCCTTCCTCGCCGACCTCGTCACCCTCGCCGACCCCACCAGCCCCTGGAGCTTCCTCAACTACCTCCGCACCCGCGACCGCCTCTTCCCCTTCTACTTCGCCGAGCGCTTCCACATCCAACGAGCCGAATACGACGCCTACTGCCGCTGGGTCAGCGAACAACTCCCCGGACTCCACTTCGGCCACCAGGTCGACGCCGTCCGCTGGAACACCGAACACGCCCTCTTCGAAGTCGACTTCACCCAACTCGACCGCGACGGCGAAGCCGAAGCACTCGGCCGCGCCTACGCCCGCCACATCGCCCTCGGCATCGGCACCGAACCCTTCGTCCCCGAACCCCTGCGCCCCCTAGCCGAAGCCGAATCCGTCCCCGTACTCCACTCCGCCGACTACCTCCGCCACCGCGAACGGCTCCTCACCGCCGACCACATCACCGTCATCGGCTCAGGACAGTCCGGCGCCGAGATCTTCCTCGACCTCCTCCGCGCCCGCCCCGAAGGCGCAGAGAACATCCACTGGCTCGCCCGCACCCAGGCCTTCGCCCCCATGGAATATTCCAAGCTCGGCCTGGAGCACTTCACCCCCGACTACAGCCGCTACTTCCACGCCCTCCCCGAAACCGCCCGCGACGAACTCGTCCCCCGCCAATGGCAGCTCCACAAAGGCATCGACGCCGACACCATCGCCGCCATCCACGACGAGCTCTACCGCCGCACCCTCCACGGCGGCTGGCCCGACGCCACCCTCACCCCCGGCGTCCACGTCCGCACCGCCGGCCGCCTCGCCAACACCCGCGTCGAACTCCACCTCGAACACACCCAGCAAGGCACCCGCTCCCGCCTCACCACCGACGCCGTCATCCTCGCCACCGGCTACCGCGAACGGCCCCTCGACGCCATCCTCGGCGGCCTCCACCCCTACCTCCGCCGCGACGCCTCCCACCGCCCCCGCATCGACGACCGGTACCGCCTCGTCCTCGACCACAACGTCACCGGACACGTCTACGTACAGAACGCCGAACGCCACACCCACGGAGTCGGCGCCCCCGACCTCGGCCTCGCCGCCTGGCGCAGCGCCACCATCCTCAACAGCCTCACCGGCACCACCCCCTACCCCCTCCCCGAACGCACCGCCTTCACCACCTTCGGCCTCACCCCCAACGCCCCGAGAGTCCCCGCCCAGGCCCCCGCCCTCATCCCCCTCACCCAGTCCGTCTGACCCAGTCCGTCTGACCCAGTCCGTCTGACCCACCACGACACAGAACGGCCCGGGACCCCCCACCGACGGAGACCCGGGCCGAACCAAGAGCACACCCCAGCGCTACGGGAAGACCGGCGCCCCCTCACGCGTCAGCCGCCACCCCACCGAAGCGAACGCCGCCGGATCCACCGACCCCTTCTCCCGCACCCACGCGATGATCGTGTTCCGGATCTCCTCCGAATCCGCCCACACCTGCTTCGCCCCCGGCACATGCGGGAAATTGCCCCCACCACTCGCCCGGTAATTGTTCACCGCGAAAACGAACCATGCCGCCGGATCGACCGCCACCCCCTCGAAGGAAAGCCCCACGATCCGCGACCCCACCGGCTGCGAAACATCGATGTCGTACGTCACCCCCGACACCGCGTCATAGTTGTAATCCGGAATACCGTCCGCATTCGTCAGCTTCGCCGTATCCACCGGACCACCCGCCGGCGTCCGCACGTAATACCGCGCCGAATACTCCAGATACTCCTTCAACTGCGCCCCCGTGAGCAGCCGCGCCTCCAGCGTGTTCTCGAACGGATACAGCCCCGCCGCATCCTTGATCGTCACCTCACCCGCCGGAATCCCCGCCGTACGCGAGAAGCACGACGCCTGCGACAGCACCGGCAGCGCCGCGTACTCCCCACCCGCCAGCGCCGCCGCCACCGTCTCCACCTGCACCTGGTTGATCAGATCGATGATCGGCTCGTCCTTCCACGGCGCGTCCGCCGTCGACATCGCCACCACCGACGTACCGATCACCTGGTTGACATACGCCACCACCTTCCGGTGCTCGCTCCGCAACAGCGACACCACCTTCCGGTCCTCCGCCACCGTATTCGAGTTCAGCACCCGCGAACCGGCCCCCTCGACCGCCCAGCGCCCCCTCTCCCACACCAGCTCGAAATCGAACAACGTCAGCCGCTGCCCCCACTTCGCCGGCTCCGAAAGAACGACCCGCTTCCCCGTCACCCTGTTCGTCACGAAATGCTCGGCGATCTCCTCATGGGCATGCCCCACCAGAATCGCGTCGATCCCCGGCACCTGCTCCGCCACCAGACCCGCCGCATTCTCCACATACGGCAACTGATCCCCGTACGACGACGTCCCCGACGAACCCGAATGCGCCGACACGACCACCACATCAGCACCCAGCGAACGCAGCTTCGGCACCCACTTCGCCGCCTGCTCCTCCAACCCCGGGAACACCATCCTCCCGCCCACATTCACCTTGTCCCAGATCGCGATCCCCGGATTCGTCAACCCCAGAACCGCCACCCGCACATCCCGCCCGAACGGCGTCCGCAACCGCTTGATCACATACGGCGCGAACGCCGGCCGCAACGTCTTCGCATCCAGCGCATTCGCCCCCAGCAGCGGAAAATCACACTGCTCCTCGAACTTCCGCAGCACCGGAATCCCATAATTGAACTCGTGATTCCCCAGAGCGGCCGCGTCATAGCCGATCGCGTTCATCGCCTTCGCCATCGGATGCACCGGACCACGCCGCGCCGTGATCGGATCGACCTTCGCGTAGTAGTACGACAACTGCGTGCCCTGGATCGTGTCACCCGCATCGATCAGCAACGTGTTCCGGCGCCCCTTCTCCCGGCGCACCCGATCCACCAGCGTCGAGATCTTCGCCAGACCGACATCGTTGTGGGCCGCGTCGTCGTACTCCCCGTCCGTGAAGTAATCCCAGTTGAAGACGTTCCCGTGCAGATCCGTCGTCCCCATCACCGTGAACGAGTACCGCTCCGAGGGCCGCCCACGACCATGACCGTGCCCATGCCCGCCACCATGCGCCCGAGCCCCACCCGCCGCACCCACGACCGCACCACCAGCCATCGCCGCCCCCGCACCGGCAGCAGCCGAACGGCCCAGAAACGTCCTACGGTCCCACCGGTTCAGCGGCATCGTTCAGTCACTCCTCGTCCAGTACGGGCAACGCGCGTAGATTCTGACCCGCCCCCCTCTCCACGCAACACCCCACGCAGGTTTCGATCCGATGACCACCCCACACACCTCCTCCACACCCACCCCCGTGCCACAGTGAACCCATGACCAAAACCCCCGCACCCGCACCCGCCCCCACCACCCACCACCCCTACGGCACCCCCGACACCCCCCACGTCACCGTCCGCGGCGAAGCCCACCTCGAAGTCGACCCCGAAATCGCCCAGATCACCGTCACCCTCACCGCCCGCGGCACCGACCGCCGCACCACCCTCGACGGCCTCACCCACCGCAACACCACCACCCTCGACCTCATCAAGAGCTACGGCGACACCATCGAAAAACTCGAAACCGGCACCCTCACCATCACCCCCGAACTCACCCGCCGCGGCCGCACCGACCACATCCGCACCTACCACGGCCACATCCAACTCACCGTCACCATCGCCGACTTCACCACCCTCGGCGAACTCACCGCCCGCCTCGCCGACCACGACCTCACCCGCATCGACGGCCCCTGGTGGTCCCTGCGCCCCACCTCACCCCACCACGCCACCGCACGCCGCCAAGCCGTCCGCGAAGCCCTCCAACGCGCCCGCGAATACGCCGAAGCCCTCGACACCCGCCTCGGCGCCCTCCTCGAACTCAGCGACACCGGCACCCGCCACAGCCCCCTCGGCCGCGCCGCCTTCGCCGAGTCCATGCCCTACGCGGCAGCGGCAGGAGGAGCAGAAGCCGCCGACACCACCCCGATCGACCTCGAACCCGTACGCCAGAACATCGACGCCCAGGTCGAAGCGTCCTTCACCCTCATCCCGCCGACCCTCGGATAAACGCTCATCGGAGCGGACCGCCGCACAATTCAACACTTGTCAATAACCCTTCACCCAAAGGTTGTTGAGGTGTCATGAGCAGCCAAATACCTACCCGTAGGTAAGGATTAGGCTCGAACCATGCGCCGAGCGAAAATCGTTTGTACCCTGGGACCGGCAACCGACACATACGACCAGATCAAGGCCCTGGTCGAAGCGGGAATGGACATCGCCCGCTTCAACCTCAGCCACGGCTCCTACGCCGAACACGAGCAGCGATACCACCACGTACGCAAAGCCGCCGAAGAGACCGGCCGCAGCGTCGGCATCCTCGCCGACCTTCAAGGCCCGAAGATCCGCCTCGGACGCTTCCGCGAAGGCCCCGTACTCCTTGAACGCGGCGACACCTTCACCATCACCGTCGAACCCCTCGAAAACGAAGGCAACGGCGACATCTGCTCCACCACCTACGACGGCCTCGCCGCCGACGTCACCACCGGCGAACGCATCCTCGTCGACGACGGCCGCGTCACCCTCGAAGTCACCGACGTCGACGGCCCCCGCGTCCACACCACCGTCATCGAAGGCGGCATGGTCTCCGACAACAAGGGCCTCAACCTCCCCGGCGTCGCCGTCTCCGTCCCCGCCCTCTCCGAGAAGGACATCGACGACCTCCGCTGGGCCCTGCGCATCGGCGCCGACCTCATCGCCCTCTCCTTCGTCCGCACCGGACGCGACATCCACGACGTCCACCGCATCATGGACGAGGAAGGCCACCGCCTCCCCGTCATCGCCAAGGTCGAAAAACCCCAGGCCGTCGACAACATCGACGACATCGTCGCCGCCTTCGACGGCATCATGGTCGCCCGCGGCGACCTCGGCGTCGAAATGCCCCTGGAACAGGTCCCGATCGTCCAGAAACGCGCCATCAAGCTCGCCAAGCGCAACGCCAAACCCGTCATCGTCGCCACCCAGATGCTCGACTCGATGATCGACAACTCCCGCCCCACCCGCGCCGAAGCCTCCGACGTCGCCAACGCGATCATCGACGGCACCGACGCGGTGATGCTCTCCGGCGAGACCAGCGTCGGCAAATACCCCGTCGAGACCGTGCGCACCATGTCCCGCATCGTCGAAGCCGCCGAGGAAGACATCCTCGCCAAGGGCCTCCCGCCCCTCACCGAACGCAACAAGCCCCGCACCCAGGGCGGCGCGGTCGCCAGGGCCGCCGCCGAGATGGGCGACTTCCTCGGCGCCAAGTTCCTCGTCGCCTTCACCCAGAGCGGCGACACCGTCAAGCGCCTCTCCCGCTACCGCTCACCCATCCCCCTCCTCGCCTTCACCCCCGACGAAGCGACCCGCGCCCAGCTCAACCTGACGTGGGGCGTCGAGACCTTCCTCGGCCCGAAGGTGGACTCCACGGACGCGATGGTGGCCCAGGTCGACGAGGAACTCCTGCGCATCGGCCGCTGCGCGAAGGGCGACATCGTGGTGATCACGGCCGGCTCCCCGCCCGGCGTGGCAGGCTCCACCAACCTGGTCCGCGTCCACCACATCGGCGAGGACGACAGCCCGAAGTAAGCAGGGCGGCTCAGTATTTAGGCCCGACGTGCGCATCCATGAGGGCGACGGATGCCCGTCGGGCTACGGAGATGTTGAACGGATCGCTGCCGCGCGCGAGGGTGGTCCACTCCACGCCTACGGCGGTGAGGGTGTCGCTGAAGAGCTTGCGGATGTCGTCGGACTTGTTGGTGAAGAAGTACCGGGGATATTCGTAGCGCTTGCGTTCACCACGAACCATGCGCGTGGCCCAGTTGGTGATGCGGCAGCCGTCGGAGTGGAAGAGCCCGCGGATGAATTCCCAGGGGTGGGCGTCCACGATCTGCTGCTGCCACGGCTCCAGGACGATCCTGCGGTCGTGTTTCTTGCCGGGGCCGTGCTGAGGGAAGAGGCAGGGCCAGTGCTTGCTGAAGGAAGTGATGTACTGGCAGCCCGCACTTGCCACCCGGCAGACCTTGTTGTGCGGGCGCGCGGTCTGTACGGCTTCGGCGCAGGCATCGATGAGGCCCGGCCAAGCGTCGGCGCACGCGATACGCAGCGAGTACACACCTCGTTTGGCCGCGCTGATGCAGCCGTCCCCGAGGTAGAGGCCCAGTAAGTAGGCGTACGAGGAGGGGTTCTCGATCGCCGTGGGCACTTCGGCGCACCTGGGGCATGGCTTGCCCCGGTTCGTGTCGAGCGGTTCGAGGCGCGTCCGCCAGGAACGAATCGCGGCGCGCGATATGCCGGTCTGCTTGCTTACGGAATTGAGGCTGCGCCCCTGCGCGACCAGAGCCAGAGCTCGCTCGCGGGTCCCCACGTCGTACATGTTGCCGAGTTTTGTCGCGCAGGCGCCGATCCGGCATGGAAACGCACGCGCGTACTCAGATCAAGTGAAGTTCGCTGAATCGCCTTGCGCCTTGGAATCCAAGGAAAAGTGCCCCAGGTGGGATTCGAACCCACACTGTCCGCTGTTTGAGAGCGGCCTCTCTAACCAGTTGGAGTACTGGGGCCTTAGAAAGGAAGGGTCATTGCTGCCCTGCGCGTCACTACCTTACAGGAGCTAGGTAGGCTCGTGGCAGCAGTATCTGCCCCATACCGAGGAGCCCCGTGACCACCCCCGAGTCGCCCCAGCCCGTAGACGCCGTCGACGACGACAAGTCGCACGTCCCGCCGCTGACGACCCGCGTCGTCATCGCCGAGGACGAGGCCCTCATCCGTCTCGACCTCAAGGAGATGCTGGAGGAGGAGGGCTACTCCGTCGTCGGTGAGGCGGGCGACGGGCAGCAGGCCGTCGAGCTGGCCCGGGAGCACCGGCCGGACCTGGTGATCCTCGATGTGAAGATGCCGGTCCTCGACGGGATCTCCGCCGCCGAGAAGATCGCCGAGGAGTCCATCGCCCCGGTCCTGATGCTCACCGCCTTCTCGCAGCGCGACCTCGTCGAGCGGGCCCGGGACGCGGGGGCGATGGCGTACCTGGTGAAGCCGTTCAGCAAGAGCGACGTGGTGCCGGCCATCGAGATGGCCGTCTCCCGGTTCGCGGAGCTGAAGGCGTTGGAGAGCGAGATCGCGGACCTTTCGCAGCGGCTGGAGACGCGGAAGCTGGTGGACCGGGCGAAGAGCATTCTCCAGACGGATTACGGGCTCTCCGAGCCGGCCGCGTTCCGGTGGATCCAGAAGACGTCGATGGACCGCCGGATGTCGATGCAGCAGCTGGCGGAGGCGCTGATCGCGGACGCCGAGGAGAAGAAGGCGGCCGAGTAGCCCCGTAGGCGACAAGGCGTACGAGTGAGGCCCGCACCTGGGAGGAACCGGGTGCGGGCCTTACTCGTACGGGAGGGGGGTCAGTCCTCGCCGAGGTACGCCTTGCGGACGGAGTCGTCGTGCAGCAGGTCCTGGCCGGTGCCGGAGAGGACGATGCTGCCGACCTCCATGACGTGCGCGTGGTTGGCGAGCGAGAGTGCCGCCTGGGCGTTCTGCTCGACGAGCAGGATGGTGGTGCCCTGGTCGCGCAGTTCGGTGATGGTCGCCATGATCTTCTGCATCATGATCGGGGAGAGGCCCATGGAGGGCTCGTCGAGCATGAGCAGTTTGGGCTGGGACATGAGGGCGCGGCCCATGGCGAGCATCTGCTGTTCGCCGCCGGAGAGGGTGCCGGCGGCTTGTTTGCGGCGTTCCCCGAGGATGGGGAAGAGGTCGTAGGCGCGCTGGATGTCCTTGGCTATCCCGTCGCTGTCCTTGCGGAGGAAGGCGCCGAGGCGCAGGTTGTCCTCGATGGACATGCGGGGGAAGATGTGGCGGCCCTCGGGGGAGTGGGCGAGTCCCAGGGAGACGACCTGGTGGGCCGGGACCTTGCGGAGGGACTTGCCGTTGAACTTGATCTGGCCGGCGAGCGGTTTGATCAGTCCGGAGAGGGTGCGCAGCGTCGTCGTCTTGCCGGCGCCGTTGGTGCCGATGAGGGTGACGACTTCGCCGGCCTCGACCTTGAACGAGATTCCTTTGACGGCCTCGATCTTGCCGTAGGCGACGCGCAGGTCCTCGACTTCGAGAAGTGCGGTCATCGGTCGTTCTCCTTGCTGGTGCTCTCGCCGGGTGTTGCCGGAGGGGCATCGGGGGTGGCCTCTGCCTGGGGGGCGGGGGTCTCCGGTGCCGTGGTTCCCGGGGTGGTGGCCTCGGGGGTCTCCGATGCGGCGGCGGCTTCGGCGGCTTCGACCTCGGCGACTTCGGCTGCGCCGGGGTCGCCTTCGAAGGGTTCGCCGAGGTAGGCGGCGACGACGCGGTCGTCGCCCTGGACCTCGGCGGCGGTGCCTTCGACGAGTTTCTCGCCCTGGACGAGGCAGGCCACCCGGTCGCAGAGGTTGAAGATGAAGCGCATGTCGTGCTCGATGACGAGGACGGCGATGCCCTTGTCGCGGATGGCGAAGATGAGTTCTTCGGCCGCGCGGGTCTCCTGCGGGTTCATGCCGGCGGTGGGCTCGTCGAGGAGGAGGAGGCCGGGTTCGCTGGCGAGTGCGCGGGCGATCTCCAGCTTGCGCTGTTCGCCGTAGGGGAGGTTGCGGGAGAGGTGTTCGGCCTTGCGTTCGAGGCCGACGAACTCCAGCAGTTCCATGGCGCGGGCCTTGGACTCGGCTTCGGCGCGGTGGAAGCCGGGGCCGCGCAGGAGGGCGGACCAGAGGCCTTCCTTGGTGCGGGTGTGGCGTCCGACGAGGACGTTCTCCAGGACGGTCATGTTGGAGAAGAGGCGGATGTTCTGGAAGGTGCGGGCGATGCCGGTCGCTGTGATCTTGAAGGATTTGGCGGGGAGGACGGTGCCTTTGTAGCGGACCTCGCCCTCGGTGGGGATGTAGAGGCCGGTGAGGCAGTTGAAGAAGGTGGTTTTGCCGGCGCCGTTGGGGCCGATGAGGCCGACGATCTCGCCGGAGTTGACGGTGAGGTCGACGGATCGGACGGCGGTGAGGCCGCCGAACCGCATGGTGACGCCGCGGGCGTCGAGGACGGTTTCGCCGGGGGTGCTCACGGCTGCTGCCTCGGCGGTGGTGGTGTCGGTGGTCATCGTCAGGCCCCTGCCTTGGTGAGAGTGGCGGGCGCTTCGTCCTTCTCGTGGAATTCGAGTTGGCGGCGGCGGTTGGGGATGAGGCCTTCGGGGCGGAAGCGCATGAGCAGGACCAGTGCGAGGCCGAAGATCAGGAGCTGGAAGTTGCTCATGAACTGGAGCTTGGCGGGGATGAGGAAGAGCAGTGCGCCGCCGACGAGGGGGCCGCTGATGGTGCCCATGCCGCCGAGGACGACCGCTGCGAGGAGGAAGGCCGAGTTGGGCGGGACGGAGCGGGCGAACTCGTACTGCTCGGGTGTCACGGTGTAGGTGACGTGGGCCTGGACGGCTCCGGCGAGGCCGGCGAGGGTGGCGCCGAGGGCGAAGGCGATGAGCTTGGTGCGGAAGCCGTTGATGCCCATGGCTTCGGCGGCGGTCTCGTCCTCGCGGATGGCGACCCAGGCTCGGCCGATGCGGGATTCGGAGCTTCGCCTGAAGACCACGACCACGATGAAGGTGACGAGGAGCATCAGGAAGAAGTAGTTGGCGAAGCGGCCGATGGTGAATCCGGCGATGGTGTGGGTGGCGCCGAAGTCGAAGCCGAACATGGTGAGGTTCGGGATCGAGGAGATGCCGTTGGAGCCGTTGGTGACGTCGGGTCCGGAGGTGCCGTCGAGGTTGAGGACGGCGATGCGGAAGATCTCGCCGAAGCCGAGGGTGACGATGGCGAGGTAGTCGCCGCGGAGTCGCAGGGTGGGGGCGCCGATGAGGACGCCGAAGATCATCGAGGCGGTTGCGCCGACGAGGATCGCCTGCCAGAAGGGCAGTTGGATGCCGAGTGGGGAGGTGGGTGAGCCGGAGACCAGGGCGGCGGCGTAGGCGCCGACGCCGAGGAAGGCGACGTAGCCGAGGTCGAGGAGGCCGGCGAGGCCGACGACGATGTTGAGGCCGAGGGCGACGGTGGCGAAGATGAGGATGTTGACGCCGATGGTCGCGTACTGGTCGTCGGACTGGGTGAAGGGGAAGGCCGCGGCGGCGACGAAGGCGCCGATGAGGGTGACGTTGCGGTGGCGGGCGGTGAGTGCGGAGACGCGCTGGATGAGGCCGGCTTTCTGGATCGCCGCGAAGCCGAAGCCCGCGGTGATGAGGAAGCCGATGAACAGCTCGTCGTACTCGGTGGTGATGCCGTAGGTGAAGACGACCAGGCCGAGGGCGAGGACGACCGCGACGATGAGGATCTCGATGTACGAGGGGAGTGTCTTCGCGGGCCGGGCGTGGCTGGTGGCGAAGGCGGCCTTGTAGGTGGCGAAGCGGTTGCTCAGGTTGTGCTTGAACTGGTCGAAGCCGCTGTCCTCGGGGTCGGCCGGGTGGTTCTCGGGTCGCTCGTAGGGCAGGGAGCGGGAGCCGAGCCAGCCGATGAGGGTGCCGGCGAGGGCGACGTAGGCGCCGGGTTCGAGGTTGACGACGCCGTTGAGCTGGACGCTGATGGCGATGACCGAGAACCAGGCGGTGGCCAGGGCCGCGTAGGCGGCGAGCCGGATCGCGGCGTCGGAGCCCTGGGGGGTGAGCCAGGTCAGGCCTTTGATCCCGTAGGAGGAGAGGCTGAAGAGGGTGACCAGGGCGCCGCTGACGAGGACGAGCCATTGGAGGCCGCCGGGGTAGCCGTAGACCGTGAGGTCGCCGGGGAAGGCGGAGGTCCAGGTCCAGGCGAGGAAGGCGGAGACGACGGTGAGTGCGCCGCCGGCGGTGGCGGTGGCTCGTGCGATGTGCGGCGGGAGGGAGAGGGGGCCGCGGGTGGCCGGGGTGGCCGGTGCGGTTGTGGTGACCGTGGTGGTCTGTGTTGTGGTCATCGTGGTCACGCCCTGTCCGTGACGCGCTCGCCCATGATGCCTTGGGGCCGGAAGAGGAGCACGAGGATGAGGAGTACGAACGCCCAGGCGTTGGCCCAGGACTGGCCGCCGAGCTGTTCGAGGCCGGGGATCTCGGCGACGTAGGCGGCGGCCATGGTCTCGGCGACGCCGAGGGTGAGGCCGCCGATCATGGCGCCGTAGATGTTGCCGATGCCGCCGAGGACGGCTGCGGTGAAGGCCTTGAGGCCGAGGAGGAAGCCCATGCGGAACTGGACTTCGCCGTACTTGAGGCCGTAGGCGACGGCTCCGATGGCGGCGAAGGTGGCGCCGAGGGCGAAGGCGACCACGATGATGCGGTCGGTGTTGATGCCCATGAGCTTGGCGGTGTCGGGGTCCTGTGCGGTGGCCTGCATGCCGCGGCCGGTGCGGGTCTTGATGACGAAGTAGCCGAGGACGGCCATCGATATGGGGGCGGCGATGAGCAGGAAGACGTCGCCGGTCTGGATGGTGACGGGGCCGATTTCGAAGGGGCCGCCGGGGATTTCGGGGAAGGTGCGGGCGGATTTGGCGCCCGGGTACCAGGCCCATACGGCTTGCTGGAGTGCGAGCGAGAGGCCGATGGCGGTGATGAGGGGTGCGAGGCGTGGTCCGCCGCGCAGCGGTCGGTAGGCGAAACGTTCCGCTCCGACTGCGATGAGGGTGGCGACGATGATCGCGCCGATGATCATGAGGGGGAGTGCGAGCAGCACGCTGGTGCCGCTGGGGAGTATGAGCCAGACCGTGAGGGCCCCGAAGCCGCCGGTCATGAAGATCTCGCCGTGGGCGAAGTTGATGAGCTGGACGATGCCGTAGACCATCGTGTAGCCAATGGCGACCAGCCCGTACATCGATCCGAGTAGCAGGCCGTTGACCAGCTGTTGCGGCAGTTCGTTCACCGCGGGTCCTCCGTGTCTTTCGCCGGATATAGAGCCGCGCGGGTCGAAATACAGGTGCGGCATGCTGCCTGCAGTGGCCCGTGCCCATTCGTACAGGCTCAGGCCGTAACCGGCGC
>NZ_JBEYKR010000130.1:0-20063 GCF_040703535.1 Streptomyces sp. NPDC007346 | reverse complement strand
ACCACCGCCAGGGTTCCGTCCACAAACGCCGGGCTGGCTGGGGGTGCCGGGGGTGCCGGCGGGCTGGGTATGCGAAGGCCCCCGCCCCCGGGAGGAATCCGGGGGCGGGGGCCTTCGTGGTGGTGGGTGGGGTCAGGACACCGTCAGTGGGCGGATCGCGGTGGGGGCGTGGGACGGGTCCGTGGCGATGTCCTCGAACTCGTTGACCGAGGCGATGTCGGTGCCGCTCATCGCGATGTTGGTGACCCGCTCCAGGATCGCCTCCACGACGACCGGGACCCGGAACTCCGCGGCGAGCTTCTTCGCCTCCTCGAAGGCCGGCAGCAGCTGGTCCGGGTCGGTGACCCGGATCGCCTTGCAGCCGAGTCCCTCGACGACCTTGACGTGGTCGACGCCGTAGGCGCCCAACTCCGGGGAGTTCAGGTTCTCGAACTCCAGGTTGACCTGGAAGTCGATGTCGAAGTTGCGCTGCGCCTGGCGGATGAGCCCCAGGTAGGAGTTGTTCACCAGGACGTGGACGTAGGGGATGCGGTGCTGGGCGCCGACGGCCAGCTCCTCCAGCATGAACTGGAAGTCGTAGTCGCCGGAGAGGGCGACGACCGCGCCCTCGGGGTCCGCGGTGGCGACGCCCAGGGCGGCGGGGATCGTCCAGCCGAGGGGGCCCGCCTGGCCGCAGTTGATCCAGTGGCGCGGCCGGTAGACGTGCAGCATCTGCGCGCCGGCGATCTGGGAGAGCCCGATGGTGGTGACGTAACGGGTCTCGGGGCCGAACGCCCGGTTCATCTCCTCGTAGACGCGCTGCGGCTTGAGCGGCACGTCGTCGAAGTGGGTGCGGCGCTGGAGGGTGGCCTTGCGCTCCTGGGTGGAGGCGGCCCAGGCCGAGCGGTCCTTGAGCCTGCCCGCGGCCTTCAGCTCGCGTGCCACCTCGACGAAGAGCTCCAGCGCGGCCCTGGCGTCGGAGGCGATGCCGAGGTCGGGGGCGAAGATCCTGCCGAGCTGGGTGGGCTCGATGTCGACGTGGACGAAGGTGCGGCCCCGGGTGTAGACGTCCAGCTTGCCGGTGTGGCGGTTGGCCCAGCGGTTGCCGATGCCGAGGACGAAGTCGGACTCCAGGAAGTTCGCGTTGCCGTAGCGGTGCGAGGTCTGGAGCCCGACCATCCCGGCGTTCAGCTCGTGGTCGTCGGGGAGGATGCCCCAGCCCATCAGGGTCGGGACGACGGGGACACCGGTCAACTCGGCGAACTCCACGAGCAGTTCGCAGGCGTCGGCGTTGATGATGCCGCCGCCCGCGACGAGCAGCGGGCGCTCCGAGGCGTTCAGCAGCTCCACGGCCCGCTCGATCTGCTTGCGGGAGGCGGCGGGCTTGTGCACCGGGAGGGGCTCGTACAGCTCGGGGTCGAACTCGATCTCGGTGAGCTGGACGTCGATCGGCAGGTCGATGAGGACCGGGCCGGGGCGGCCGGTGCGCATCAGGTGGAAGGCCTGCTGGAAGACGCCGGGGACCTGGGCGGCCTCCAGGACGGTGGTCGCCGCCTTGGTGACCGGCCCCGCGATCGAGGCGATGTCGACGGCCTGGAAGTCCTCCTTGTGCAGGACGGCGGTCGGGGCCTGGCCCGTGATGCACAGGATCGGGACGGAGTCGGCGATGGCGGAGTACAGACCGGTGATCATGTCGGTGCCCGCCGGACCCGACGTACCGATGCAGACGCCGATGTTGCCGGCCTTCGCCCGGGTGTAGCCCTCCGCCATGTGGGAGGCGCCCTCGACGTGCCGGGCCAGTGTGTGGTGCACCCCGCCGGAGGCCTTGAGGGCCGCGTAGAAGGGGTTGATCGCCGCACCCGGCACACCGAACGCGTTGCTGACGCCTTCGCGCTTGAGGATCTCGACTGCCGCACGGGCAGCGGTCATACGAGGCATTGAGTGCTCCTGCTCGGGATTGGTGGAGTCGGGCTCTGTCGCGCCACCTGAGAGCACCAATTCCGCATTACGGAAACTAGGTTCTGCTATACGGAAGTAATCTAGGACGCGGTGCGGACGCCGTCAAGAGCACGCGGCCGCGCCCCGCGCAGGAGCGGTCTCCTCCCCGTTCGGCATGAAGTACGCCGATTCCCTCCCCAGAACCTCGCTCCTGATGGACGATGGGGTGACGAGGGAAGCACGGAGCGCAGCCGTTCCACGCGTCCGTGCCGGAGGGAGGCGATCGTGAAGTCCGTGCCGGTACGGTGCCCGGTCTGCGGCCAGGACCATGCCTACGTCGCCCCGGCCTACCCATGTCCGTGCGGAGCGCCCACCGCCCCTCCGCTGCTGCCCGGCGCCCCGGTGGTCCCGGTCACCCGGCGCACCTGGGACGAGGACTGGGTCACCGTCCGCTGCACGGCCTGCGACCGGCGGGACCAGTGGCCCCAGCCGGAGCTCTGCTGCCCGTGCGGGGCCCTGCTGCGGATACCGGTGCGGCCGGTGGGCGAGCCCGCTCCCCCGGCAGGTCCCGCCGCCCCGACGCACATCCCGCTGCCGCGCACCGCCGCCCATCCGCGCCCCTCGTTCCGGCCCCGGACGATCCGCACCGGGCACGACGCGGTGAGCGCGGCCGCCCTCTATCTGACCTGGCTGGGCTACCGCGAGGTGGCCAGGGTGCGGACGCGCACCGCGGGCGGGATCGACCTGCGGGCCATCGGCCTCGTCGCCCAGGTGGACGCCACGACCCGGCCGGTGGGGCTGCGCGCCGTGGAGTGCCTCTGGCTCAACGCCCTGGGGGCGTCGGCGGCCGGGGTGTTCTTCTCGCTCGCGGGGTACGACGCCCAGGCGCGGGGCCGGGCGGACGGTATCGGCCTTCCGCTCTTCGTCATGGACCTCACCGGGGCGCCGCAGCCGGTGAACAGCCCGGCGGACGAGCTGGTCAGCACCGGGGCCTGAGCGTCGGGGCCCGGACGCCGAGCCGTTCCCCGGAGGGCGTTTTCGGGCCACTCCGTACCGGCGCCCCGCCTGGCGCGGCACACTGAGTACATGCGTATCCGCTCCGCCAGACGCTCCGATCTCCGCCTTCTCCAGGACATCGAGCGTGCCGCAGGGGAACCCTTCCGCGCCCTCGGCATGCATTCCGTGGCCGACGACGATCCGCCCCCGCTCGACCTGCTGGAGAGCTACCGGCGGGCCGGACGGTGCTGGGTGGCCACCGACCCCCTCTCCGCCACCGGCGACCGGCCGCTCGGCTATGTGATCGCCGACCCCGTCGACGGGGCCCTGCACATCGAGCAGATCTCGGTGGACCCGGTGGCGGCCCGCCGGGGCATCGGCCGCGCCCTGATCGACCGCCTCGCCACGCTCGCCCCCGAACAGGGCCTCACCGCGCTCACCCTGACCACGTTCACCGATGTGCCGTGGAACGCCCCGTACTACACACGCATCGGCTTCCGGGTGCTGCCCGAGAGCGAGCTCACCGACGGGCTGCGCACGATCCGCGGGGAGGAGGCGCAGCACGGCCTGGACCGCTGGCCGCGGGTCTGCATGCGGCGCGACCTCCTGCCGGCCCGGCCGTCCACCCCGTCGGTGCCGGCCCCGCAGTCGGCGGCCCAGGCCTCGGCCACGGCACCGGCTTCGGTCGCTGTCAGTGGCGCCCCGTAAGCTAAGGGCATGGATTTAACTCCACGTCATACCGTGCAGCCCGCCGTCGCGTCCGCCGCCCAGGCGAACGAAGCCATCCGCGCGCTCGTCGACTCGCGTGCGGGCCAGGACTGGTCCGCCGTGGAGTCCGCGACGTACGAGGTGCTGCTCATCGAGTGGGCGGCGGCGACCCGGTCGGACGGCTCCGACATCATCGAAGCCGCCTGACCGGTCGCCCCGCCCGGGGCGACCGGCCGGGGTGCCCCCGTGGCAGCCGTCGTACGGCGCTCAGCCGCCGTACGTCTCCCGCAGCTCGATCTTGCGGACCTTCCCGCTCACCGTCATCGGGAAGGAGTCGAGGACCCGCAGCCCGCGCGGGATCTTGTAGTGGGCCAACCGCTCCCGGCAGTACGCGGTGATCTCCTCCAGGACCGGCGGGTCGGCCGGGTCCCGGGGGATGACGCAGGCCAGGATCTCCTCCCCGTACCGCTCGTCCGGCACGCCGACCACCTGGACGTCGGCGATCTTCGGGTGGCCGTGCAGGAACTCCTCGATCTCCCTCGGGTACACGTTCTCGCCGCCCCTGATGATCATGTCCTTGATCCGGCCGACGACCTGGACGTAACCGTCCTCGCGCATCACCGCGAGGTCCCCGGTGTGCATCCAGCGGCCCGCGTCGATCACTTCGGCGGTGCGGTCGGGCTGGTCCCAGTAGCCGAGCATGACGCTGTAGCCCCGGGTGCACAGTTCGCCCGCGCTGCCGCGCTCCACCGTGGTGCCGGTCGCCGGGTCGACGACCTTGATCTCGATGTGCGGCAGCACGCGGCCCACCGTGCCGGTGCGCCGCTCCAGGTCGTCGTCGCGGCGGGTCTGGGTGGAGACGGGCGAGGTCTCCGTCATTCCGTAGCAGATGGACACCTCGTCCATGTGCATCTCGGCGACCACCCGCTTCATCACCTCGACCGGGCAGGGGGAGCCGGCCATGATCCCGGTCCGGAGCGAGGAGAGGTCGTAGCGGGAGAAGTCCGGGAGGTTCAGCTCGGCGATGAACATGGTGGGGACGCCGTAGAGCGAGGTGCAGCGCTCCTGCTCGACGGCGGCCAGCACGGCGGCGGGCTCGAAGGACGGCCCCGGGATCACCATGCAGGCGCCGTGCGAGGTGATGGCGAGGTTGCCCATCACCATGCCGAAGCAGTGGTAGAAGGGGACCGGCAGACAGACCCGGTCGGCTTCCGTGTAGGCGATCATCTCCCCGACGGAATAACCGTTGTTGAGGATGTTGTGGTGGGAGAGGGTGGCCCCCTTGGGGAAGCCGGTGGTGCCCGAGGTGTACTGGATGTTGACGGGGTCGTCGCAGGACAGCTCGGCCTCACGCGCCGCCAGTTGCGCGGGGGTGACGGCCGGGGCTCTCGCGGTCAGCTCGGCCCAGGACGGGTCCCCGATGTGGTGGACGGCCCGCAGGGACGGGCAGTTGCCCCGCACCTGGCCGACCAGGGCGCGGTAGTCGCTGGTGCGGTGGGCCAGGGAGGCGACCAGCAGACGGACACCGGCCTGGTCGAGGACGAACTCCAGCTCGTGCGCCCGGTAGGCGGGGTTGATGGTGACCATGACGGCGCCGATGCGGGCGGTGGCGTACTGGAGGAGCACCCACTCGGGGCAGTTGACCGCCCAGATGCCGACCCGGTCGCCCTTCTCCACCCCCGACGCCATCAGCGCGCGGGCCAGTTCCTCGACGTCGGCGCCGAACTCCGTGTAGGTCCAGCGGCGTCCGGAGACCACGTCGACCAGGGCCTCCCGGTCCCCGTGGGCGGTGATCGCACGGTCCAGGTTGCGGCCGATGGTGTCGCCGAGCAGGGCGGTGGTGCCGGTGCCGTGCGCGTAGGACAGGCTGCTGCTCACTTCAGGTCCCCTTCGTCGAACTCGGTGCCGGTGCCCAGGGCGGTGCGTTCGCGCAGCTCGATGCGGCGGATCTTGCCGGAGACGGTCTTGGGCAGGTCGGCGAACTCCAGCCTGCGCAGGCGTTTGTACGGGGCGAGGGTCGCCCGCGAGTGCTCGAAGAGGGCCTTCGCGGTCTCCGGACCCGGCTCCCACCCCTCCGCCAGCACGACGTACGCCTTCGGGACGGAGAGGCGGAGCGGGTCGGGGGCGGGCACGACGGCGGCCTCGGCGACCGCCTCGTGCTCCAAAAGGGCGCTCTCCAGCTCGAACGGCGAGATCTTGTAGTCGGAGGACTTGAAGACGTCGTCGGCGCGGCCCACGTAGGTGATGTAGCCGTCCTCGTCGCGCGCCCCGATGTCGCCCGTACGGTAGTAGCCGCCGGCCATCGCCTCGGCGGTGCGGTCCGGGTCGCCGTGGTAGCCGGTCATCAGGCCGACGGGGCGGTCGGCGAGGTCGAGGGAGATCTCGCCCTCCGCCGCCCCGGGGCGGCCGGTGACCGGGTCGAGCAGCTCCACGGTGAAGCCGGGGCTCGGGCGGCCCATGGAGCCGGTCTTGAGGCGCTGGCCGGGGGTGTTGGCGACCTGGACGGCGGTCTCCGTCTGGCCGAAGCCGTCCCGGATGGTCACCCCCCACTCCCGCCGGACCGTCTCGATGACCTCCGGGTTCAGCGGCTCCCCCGCCGCGACGACCTCGCGCGGCGGGAGCTTCAGCTGCGACAGGTCCGCCTGGATGAGCATCCGCCAGACCGTGGGCGGGGCGCAGAAGCTGGTGATGCCCGAGCGGTCCATCTCGGCCATCAGCCGGGACGCGTCGAAGCGGGTGTAGTTGAAAATGAAGACGGTGGCCTCGGCGGTCCACGGGGCGAAGAGGTTGGACCAGGCGTGCTTGGCCCAGCCGGGCGAGGAGATGTTGAGGTGGACGTCGCCGGGCCGGAGCCCGATCCAGTACATCGTCGACAAGTGGCCCACGGGATAGGACACATGGGAGTGCTCGACGAGTTTGGGCCGGGCGGTGGTGCCGGAGGTGAAGTACAGCATCAGCGGCTCGTCGGCGCCCGTCGCCCGTCCGGGCGTGAAGCCGGCCGGGGCGTCGGCCGCTTCCGCGTACGGCCGCCAGCCCGCCACCTCATCGCCCACCGCGATCCGGGTGTACTCCCCCGGCACCTCGTCGAACTTCCCGGTGTCCGCGTCCCGCACGAGCACATGGCGCACCCGGCCGCGCTCCACCCGGTCGCGCAGGTCGGCGGGGCCGAGCAGCGGGGTGGCGGGGATGACGACGGCGCGCAGCTTCATCGCGGCGAGCGCGCTCTCCCACAGCTCCACCTGGTTGCCGAGCATCACGAGGATGCGGTCGCCCTCCCGGACCCCTTGCTCCCGCAGCCAGTTGGCGGTCCGGTCGGAGCGCTCGGACATGGCCGCGAAGGAGACCTCGGTGCGCCGGCCGTCCTCCTCCACGATGTGCAGGGCGGTGCGGTCGTTGTCCTCGGCGATGACGTCGAACCAGTCCAGCGCCCAGTTGAAGTGGTCGGCCCTGGGCCAGCGGAATCCCGCGTAGGCGGTGTCGTAGTCCTCGCGGTGTTCCAGCAGGAAGTCCCGGGCGGCCCGGAACGTCTCCGTCGCACTCGTTGCCGGCATATGCCCTCCTCGTTGCGGACCTGACCGGTCGATTGACATCATGTAAACAGTGACCCAGGTCTCACCACCCCCGGACGGGGGTGGTTCGCTCCCCCGGACGGGGAGCGGCGCGGACCGGGTGGGGAGGCGTCGGAGTGCCGGAACCGGTCGATGCGGTCGAGATGCAGGCGGCGCTGGCGGGGCTGCGCCGTACGAGCGGGCTGCCGGTCGCCTTCGGCGGCCTGCTGTCCGACGCCCGCCACGCCCGGATCGGACAGCTGAACGGGGCGCAGACCAGCGCGTTGCGCGGTCTGGTCGTCTCGGCCGGGAGCGGCCTCGGCGGCAAGGCCATCGCGCTGGCCCGCCCCTGCGCGGTGACGGACTACCCCGCCTCGCGCCACATCAGCCACGAGTACGACGGCGCGGTGGCGGCGGAGGGGCTGCGTTCGGTCGTCGCGGTCCCCGTCGTCGTACGGCGGGCGGTGCGGGGCGTGCTGTACGGGGCGCTGCGCACGCCGGTGAGCCTCGGGGACCGGACGTTCGACGCGGTGGTCGCGGCCGCCCGTGACGTGGAGCAGGCGCTCGCGGTCCGCGACGAGGTGCGGCAGCTGCTCGCCCTGACCCGGGAGCAGGTGGACGGTCCCGGTACGGCCCCGGGCGCCTGGGAGGACGTGCGCGAGGCCCATCGGGAGCTGCGCTCCCTGGTGCCGAGGGTGGCCGACCCGGCCCTCCGCGACGAGCTGCTCGGCGTCTGCGGGCGCCTCGCCTCGGCGTCCGGGGCGCGGGCCCCGGCGGCCCGGGAGGTGCGGCTGGCGCCGCGCGAGGTGGACGTCGTGGCGTGCGTGGCGGCGGGCGCGACGAACGCGGCGGCCGCCCGGCAGCTGGGGCTGCGGCCCGAGACGGTGAAGGGGTATCTGCGCTCGGCCATGCGCAAGCTGGGGGCGCACACCCGGCTGGAGGCGGTGGTGGCGGCCCGGCGGGCGGGGCTGCTGCCGTAGGAGGGGGCTCCCGGGAGGCCCGGCCTGCGGGGGCCGAAGGCGCCGAGCACCCGAAGGCCCCGGGTGCCGCGCGCCCTGTCCCCCTCACTCCCCCTCACTCCGACCCACGCCGACTCACTCCGACTCACTCCGACTCACGCCGCGAAGCCCGGTCGCGACGGCCGGGGACAGGCGTTACGCCCGCCTGCCCCGCGCACCGCGCGCCCCGGGTCCGCCCGTTCCATGATGAACCGGTGATCAGTGTCCTCTTCGCCGTCCTGACCGCCCTCAGCAACGGTTCCGCCTCGGTGCTCCAGCGCCGGGCGGCGATGGAGGTGCCCGACAGCAAGGCGCTGCACCTCTCCCTCATCGGCCACCTGATGCGCCAGAAGGTGTGGCTGGGCGGGATCGCGCTGGTGATCGTGGCGGCGCTCTGCCAGGCGGTGGCGCTGGCGACCGGGCCGATCTCGGTGGTGCAGCCGATCTTCGTCATCGAGCTGCCCGCGACGCTGCTGGTGGCCGGGTGGCTGATGCGGGTGCGGGCGCCGCGCACGGTCTGGTACGGCGTCGCCGCGGTGACCGCCGGTCTCGCGCTCGGGCTCGCCTCGGCCGCGCCGGTCGACGGGACCGACGTCGTGCGGGGTGCGGACTGGGTCCCGGCGCTGCTGCTGACCGGGGCGTTCGAGGCGGTGCTGGTCGTCGCCGCGCTGCGGGCGCGCGGCAACACCCGGGCGGCCCTGCTGGGGCTGGCCGCCGCCTGCGGCTACGCGCTGACGGCGGCGCTGATGAAGGACGCCGTGGCGCACCTCGGCCCGGGGGGCGGGGCCGTCGCGCTGCTGACCTCCTGGCAGCTCTACGCGACGGCGGTGGCCGGGGTGGGCGCCCTCTTCCTGCTCCAGAACGCCCTGCACGCGGGCAGCCTGGTGGCCGTGCAGCCGATGCTGACGCTGGGGGACGCGCTGATCAGCATCCTGTACGGGGTGACGCTCTTCGAGGAGGAGCTGCGCACCGGCTGGTGGCTGCTGCCCGAGCTGGCCGGGCTGGGGCTGATCGGGGCGGGCTGTGTGGTGCTGGCCCGTTCCTCCCTCGCCACCGACACGCTCGCGCCCCGACCGACTCGGCCCCGGGTGCGCTGAGCCCGGGTCAGACCTGGTCGATGGGGGTGACCTTCTCGCTCTCCCGTACGGGCCCGGGGGGTGTGCCGTCACCGAACGGGCGGCCACCGAGCTGTTCGCGGTGGTGCGGGGTGGTCCAGCCGGAGAGGTCGGGGCCGTCGGGGACGATGCCGGTCGGGTTGATGCCCGTGTGCACCTGGTAGTAGTGGCGCTTGATGTGGTCGAAGTCGACCGTGTCCCCGAACCCGGGGGTCTGGTAGAGGTCGCGGATGTACGCCCACAGGACGGGGTCCTCGGTGATCTTCGTACGGTTGCACTTGAAGTGGCCGTGGTAGACCGCGTCGAAGCGGACCAGGGTGGTGAAGAGGCGGATGTCGGCCTCGGTGATGGTGTCGCCGACCAGGTAGCGGCGGTCCGCGAGGCGGGCGGAGACCTGGTCGAGGCGGGCGAAGAGGGCCGCGTACGCCTCGTCGTACTCCTCCTGGCCGCTGGCGAACCCGGCCTTGTAAACGCCGTTGTTGATGTCCCGGTAGATGCCCTCCATGACCTCGTCGATCTCCGCGCGCAGCGGCTCGGGGTAGAGGTCGGGGGCGCCGGGGCGGTGCAACGCGGTCCACTCGGTGGCGAGGTCCAGGGTGATCTGCTGGTAGTCGTTGGTGACCAGCTTGCCGCTCGGTACGTCGACGATCGCGGGGACGCTGACACCGCCGGGGTAGTCGCGTTCCCGGGCGTCGTACGCCTCGCTCAGGTAGCGGATGCCCAGCACCGGGTCCTTGCCGCCGGGGTCCAGGGTGAAGCGCCAGCTGCGGTCGTCCTGGATGGGGTCGGTGACGGCGAGGGGGAGGGCGTCCTCCAGGCCGAGGAGGCGCCGGGAGACCAGGGAGCGGCTGGCCCAGGGGCAGGCCCGGCTGACGACGAGCCGGTAGCGGCCGGCCTCGACGGGCCATCCGTCGCGCCCGTCGGCGGTGATCCGGTCGGCGAAGTGGCTGCGGGACCGCTTGAACGGCTTGTGGCCGTAGGAGGTGTTGCCGTCGCTCCCTGCACTCTGGGCTGACGTGTCGCTCATGCCGTGCTCCTCGATGGGTCGCTGTCGGTGGGCTTGCTCTGTTCCCGTCGTCTGCCCCGCCGGTCGGCTCCGACGTCGGCCAGTGCCACGATCAGTGCGGCCAGGACGAAGGCGACCGAGACGATCAGGCCGTGGTCGTAGGCGTCCGCCCAGCCCTCCGGACCGACCTGGGCGAAGAAGACCGCGCCCACGGCGGCGATCCCGATCGCGGAGCCGACCCGCTGGCCGGTCTGGAGGGTGCCCCCGGCGCTGCCGGCCCGGTGTACGGGGATCTCCGCCAGGGTCAGCGTCTGGTTCGGGGCGATCACCAGGCCGCTGCCGAGGCCGGCGAGGAGCAGCGGGGCGGCCATCGCCCATCCCGCGGCGCTGCCGGGGACCCAGTGGACGGCCAGTGCGGTGCCCGCGAGGCCGAGGGCGACCATCGTGAGTCCGGCCACCACCAGCGGGCGGCCGAACCGCCCGACGAGCCGGCCGCCGATCGACGCGGTGAGCCCGGATCCGAGGGCGAAGGGGGTGATGGCGAGTCCGGCCTGGAGGGCGGAGTAGCCCAGGCCGGACTGGAGGTAGAGGGTCGTGACGAAGAAGATCGAGGTGAACCCGGCGAAGTAGAGCAGGATCAGCAGGCACCCCAGCCAGTAGGAGCGCAGCCGGAACAGCGAGAGGTCCAGGACCGGGTGGGTGGGGCCGCCCGTGCAGCGCGCCTCCCAGGCGACGAAGGCGCCGAGCAGGGCGGCGGCGAGCACGATCAGGAGCCACTTGCCGTTCCCCGGCCACTGCTGGGCCTGGACGAACGGCAGCAGCAGGGCCAGCACACCGGTGCCCAGGAGCAGCACGCCGAACGGGTCCAGGTCGCGCGGGCGGACCCGGCCCGCGGAGGGGGTGTCCGGGAGGAGGCGGTGGGCCAGCAGGAGGCAGACGGCGCCGAGCGGGAGGTTGACGTAGAAGACCCAGCGCCAGCCGTGGTCGGGGCCCGCCGCCTGGATGAGCAGGCCGCCGAGCAGCGGACCGACGGCGGTGGAGAGCCCGACGACCGTGCCGAACATGCCGAAGGCGCGGCCGCGCTCGCGCCCGGAGAACATCTGCTGGATCAGTGCGGAGATCTGCGGGGAGATCAGCCCGCCCGCGACGCCCTGGACCAGTCGGGCGATGACCAGCCACATGCTGGACTGGGCGGCTCCGCAGGCGGCGGAGGCCAGGGTGAACAGGGCGAGCCCCGCCATGAAGACGGCCCGGCGGCCCCGCGCGTCGCCGAGGCGCCCGGCGGGGATCAGGAAGAGGCCGAAGGCGAGGGCGTAGCCGGAGAGCACCCATTGGAGGTCGGACTCGGGGGTGTTCAGCCCCTCCCGGATGGAGGGGAGGGCCACGTTGACGATGGAGACGTCCAGCAGGGTCATGAAGCCCGCCACCAGGCAGACCGCCAGCGCCTTCCAGCGCCGGGGGTCGGGGCCGCCGGGGGCGGCGTCGCGTCCGGCCGGGCCGGGATGCGCCGCGCTCTGTGCCATGGTTCGCACCTTAGGTCGCGCCGGGTCTTTCCTCATCCGGACATCCGGGGCACGGCGTGTCCGGGACGGCCGGGGGTACCTGTTCCCGCATGACTGTGGAGAAAACGAGCGTCCTCGTCCTTGACTGCGCCGAACCCATGGAGCTGGCCGAGTTCTACGCCGGTCTGCTCGACGCGGAGGCGCGGGTCGGCTCCGACCCCGACTTCGTGGAGGTCGTCGGCAACGACGGCGTCCGGCTGGCGATCCGCCGGGACCACGGCTACGCGCCGCCGAGCTGGCCCCGCCCGGAGGACTCCCAGCAGGCGCATCTGCGGATCCTGGTGAGCAGCGAGGACATCGACGAGGCCGAGCGCGAGGCGATCGGGCTCGGGGCCAGGCCCGTCGACACCGGTGACAGCAACAGCGGTCCGCGCGATGTCCGGGTGTACGGGGATCCGGCGGGCCACTCGTTCTCCCTGGCGGTGTACCCGCTGCCGACGGGCTGAGGCGCAAGGCCGGGGAGCCATGGCTTGTCTCCTTGACGGCCTTGCCGTTCGGCCGGGTGTGCCTGGGCGGCTGCCAGGGCGGTCTCACAGTCGGTCGGTCCCCCGGGGGAGTGATCATTCCGCGTCCGGGCTCCCGGTCGGCCGCTCGTGTGAGAGACCTGTGGCGTCAGCGACGTGACGCGCACCTTCTCCGTGCCGCTTCGGTCGCATGGTCCGAACATCCGACACAGGGACAGTGAGAGAAGTGACTCAGTCGCACACGATCGACGGCCCCGGGGTGAGCGGGATGGGGGCGGGCTCATTCGCGAGCCCCGACGACATTCCCGACAGCGGCCTCCGGTACGCGGTTGCCCTGCCGTTCTATCAGAAGCACGGAATTTACGTCGAGAACGCGGGAAAAGTCATCGAGGTGAAAGGAGGAGCCCGCGAGCTGAAGATCGAAGAAACACGATCCACCACGCAAACGATTCCCACGGGCGACGGCGGCAGTGACGACTGGCGCAGCACACTCAAATCCGTAGTGGGAATCGCCGTGAAGACGGCGGAGAACGCCCTGCGGGAGAAGTATCCACTCCTTCCGGACGGCGCGATCTCCGGCCTGCTCGGGTTCGGCGAGAGCAGTGGGGAGTCGGTCGGCAAGCAGGAGACCGTCACCTTCGGCGTCAGCGACACACTCAAGATCGTCCCCCTCATCGGAAGGACCATCCTCGCCCGGCCCGTCTACTTCAAGGTGAAATCCGTCTCCGACGAGTGGGTGAAGGAGCCCGGCGGAAACCTGAAGCTGATCAAGGGAAGCGTCGAGTCGGACGTCGTGGTGAAAATGGGCTGGATCCTGGAATGTCCCACCGCCGGCGGAGGGATGAGGCTCGCCCGGCAGAGGCCGAGCGAGCCCAAGGAAGGGGTGGAGTACGACTACATGGCCGACACGTCGCTCACCATTCCCACACCCCCCGACCCCGAAGTGGATGAGTACGCTCCGCCCACCGGGGTGCCCGATCGCAAGGATACGGAGGCGGGCGAGAACAACGTCCGGTGGTACTTTTCCGGGCCCCAGGAGAGCACGGTGAAATCACTGGGGAATGGGCTGAGCAAAGACAGCATCTGGGGCTGGGACAGGAGTTACACCACGCGTATCTCCGTGAAGTGCCCACCTCCACGGCACCAAGGAGGTTCCAGGACGTACGACTGCTATCGCGTCAGGTACCGCGTCGAGGGGACAAGTGCCGGTTTCGGCGACTGGAGTTGGGGCGACCGGTCGGCGGGAACACTGTCCTTCGCCGACGGGACGAGGTCGATCGACCCGTGAGAGTCCGACCCCAGGACCATGGCTCAGCACAGGGGAATCCCTGCCGATGGCAGCGAGTGCACCTATGACTTGCGGTTCTCTGTCTACCTTGACGTTCCGATCGCCAACCCGAAGCTGCACGTAGACATCATTCCGGTCAAGTAGACCCGGAGTACGCGCGCCCGACGACGGCGGGGCCGTGGAACACGGCGTCCTCGAACGCGGTGACCGCCTGGAAGGTCGTCGCCGTGAGGTCGGCGGCGGACCGGAAGGCGGTCCCCTCGAAGCCGGTGCGGCCCTTGAACGTCGCCCTCCAGCGGCAACAGGCGGCGGGCAAGGGCTCCTTCGGGGCCCCTTCGCTCTCGCGCGCGCTCTTGCGGGTGGACCCGCCCATCAATAGACAGGAAAGTTTCCCAACACTGTTGACCCAATTGGAAGGAAGCTTTACTTTCAGTGCTGCCGCCATGGCGTCTCCCACCCCCCATCCGAAGGGAGCACCACCATGCACCAGCGCCCCACTCCCCCCACCGAGCCCACCCCCACGGCCGGCCGGCGCAGGTTCGCCCGCAAGGCCCTGCTCGCCGCGTCCGCGCTCGGCGTCGTCACCGCGCTCCTGGCCCCCGTCCGGGCCGGCGCCGCCCCGGCACCCGCCGCCCCCACCGCCGCGACCCCGCTCGCGGCCAACGGACAGCTCTCCGTCTGCGGCCGGCAGCTCTGTAACGCCTCCGGCCAGGCCATCGCCCTCAACGGCATGAGCACCCACGGCACCCAGTGGTACGCCCAGTGCGTCACCGACGGCTCGCTCGACGCCCTGGCCACCGACTGGCGCGCCGACGTGCTGCGTGTCTCCACCTACGTACAGGAGGGCGGGTACGAGACCGACCCGGCCGGATTCACCGCACGGGCACAGAAGTTCATCGACGCGGCGCACGCGCGCGGCATGTACGCGGTCATCGACTGGCACATGCTCACGCCGGGCGACCCGAACGCCAACCTGGAACGGGCCAAGACCTTCTTCACCGCGATGGCGAAGAAGTACAAGGACCATCCGGGCGTGCTCTACGAGATCGCCAACGAGCCCTCCGGGGTGAGCTGGTCGGCCATCAAGTCCTACTCCGAGCAGATCATCCCGGTGATCCGGGCGCAGGACCCCGACGCGGTGGTCCTGGTCGGGACACGCGCCTGGTCCTCGTTCGGCGTCTCGGAGGGCTCGAACGAGTCGGAGGTCGTGAACAACCCGGTCCGCGCCTCGAACATCATGTACACCTTCCACTTCTACGCGGCCTCGCACCGCGAGGAGTACCTCGCCACCCTGGACCGAGCCTCCGACAGACTGCCCGTCTTCGTCACGGAGTTCGGGACGCAGAACTACGCGGGCGAGGGCGCGAACGACTTCGCGATGTCGCAGCGCTACCTCGACCTGATGAAGCGCAAGAAGATCTCCTGGACCAACTGGAACTACTCCGACGACCACCGCTCCGGTGCCGTCTTCAAGGCCGGCACCTGCAACGGCTCCGACTGGACGGGGACCGGGGTCCTGAAGGAGGCCGGGGTCTGGATCCGCGAGCGCATCCGCCAGTGACCCCGGCCGTGCCGGTCAGCCCCCGGTTCAGACCGAACGACGGCGCAGCGACGCGTCGTTGAGGACCGCCGGGGTGTAACCGGCGTCGCGCGCCGACAGGTTGGTGCCGGGCGGGACGATCTCGTCGATCCGGTCGAGGACGTCCCGGCTCAGCCTCACCTTGTCGGCGCCGAGCTGGCTCTCCAGCTGCTCGAAGGTGCGCGGTCCGATGATCGCCGAGGTGACGGCCGGGTGCTCCAGCACGAAGGCCAGGGCGAGTTGGACCAGGGTGAGACCGGCCTCCTCGGCCAGGACCGCGAGGGCGTCGGCCGCCTCCAGCTTGGCCGCGTTCTCCGGCGCGGTGATGTCGAAGCGGGCGGCCTGGCGCCCGGCGCGGCTGGAGGCCGGCTGCTCGGCGCCCTTGCGGTAGCGGCCGGTCAGCCAGCCGCCGGCCAGCGGGCTCCAGGACAGCACGCCGAGCCCGTACCGCTGCACCACCGGCAGCACCTCGCGCTCGATGCCCCGGGCGAGCAGCGAGTACGGGGGCTGCTCGGCCACCACGCGCTCGCGGCCCCGGCGTTCGGCGATCCACTGGCCCTCCACGATCGCGGAGGGCTCGAAGGTGGAGGTGCCGATGTAGCGGATCTTGCCCTGGCGGACCAGGTCGGTCAGGGCGCCGAGCGTCTCGTCGAAGTCGGTGTCGGGCTCGGGGCGGTGGACCTGGTAGAGGTCGATCCAGTCGGTGGAGAGCCGGCGCAGGCTGTTCTCCACCTCGCGGATGATCCAACGGCGGCTGTTGCCGAACTCGTTGGGGTCATCGCCCAGCCGGCCGTGGAACTTGGTGGCCAGCACCACGTTGTCGCGCCGGCCGCCCGCGAGCGCCTTGCCGACGATGGTCTCCGACTCGCCCTGCGAGTAGACGTCGGCGGTGTCGACGAAGTTGATACCGGAGTCCAGGGCGTGGTGGATGATCCGGATGCTGTCGTCGTGATCGGTGTTGCCCCGGGCGCCGAACATCATGGTGCCCAGGGCGAGGGGGCTGACCTGGACGCCGGTGCGGCCGAGGTTGCGGTATTCGGTCATCTGGCACTCTCCTTGACGAGCTGGATGGTGGTGTCGGGGTGGTCCTGCGGCGCGACCGGACCGCCGGTCTGCCGGAAGGCCTCCCACAGGCGGTGGTACGGGCCCCGCGCCGCGAGGAGTTCGGTGTGGGTGCCGCTCTCGACGACGGCTCCGGCGTCGAGGACGACCACGCGGTCGGCGCGGGCGGCGGTGGTCAGCCGGTGGGCGACGACCACGGTCGTACGGCGGCGGCACAGGGCGTCCGTCGCCGCGGCGACCCGGCGTTCGGTGGCCAGGTCGAGCGAGGCGGTGGCCTCGTCGAGCAACAGGACGTCCGGGTCGACGAGTTCGGCACGGGCCAGGGCGAGGAGCTGGCGCTGTCCGGCGGACAGGTTGCGGCCCCGCTCCCCCACCTGCTGGAGGTAGCCGAGCCGGAGCCCGGCGATCATCTCGTGCGCGCCGACCGCTCGGGCGGCGCTCTCCACCTCGGCGTCGGTGGCGTCGGGGCGCCCGTAGGCGATGGCGTCCCGCACGGTGCCGCTGAAGAGGTGGGGCTCCTGGGGGACGAGTCCGAGCCGGCGCCGGTAGCCGGCCAGGTCGAGGTCGCGCAGGTCGTGGCCGTCGACGCGTACGGTCCCGGCGGTCGGGTCGTAGAAGCGGGCCAGCAGCTTGACGACGGTGGACTTGCCCGCGCCGGTCGACCCGACCAGGGCGACGGTCTCACCGGGGGCGATGCGGAGCCGGAGCCCGTGCAGGACCTCCTGGCCGCCGCCGCCCGCGTAACCGAAGGAGACCCCGTCGAATTCGATGTCGCCGCGCAACCGGCCGACCGCCAACGGCTGTTCGGCCGCGGGTGTACCGGCCGGGGTGCGCATCAGGGATCGGAGGCGGCCGAGGCCGATCACCGCCTGCTGGTAGCCGTCGAAGACCTGGGAGAGCTGCTGGATCGGGGAGAAGAACAGCTCCACGTAGAGGAGGAAGGCGATCAGCGTGCCCGCGCTCAGCTCACCGGAGCGCACCTGGCCCGCGCCGACGACCAGGACGGCGGCGGTCGACAGGGTGCCGAGGAACTCCACGAACGGGAAGAACGTGCCCATGTACCGCTGGGCGCGCAGCCGTGAGTTCCTGAACCCCCAGGCCAGTTCGGCGAAGTCGCGGGCGTTGTGCTGCTCGCGGCGGAACGCCTGGGTGACCCGGATGGCGGTGACGTTCTCCTGGAGGCAGGCGTTGACCGCGCTGACGCGCTCCCTGGCCTCCCGGTAGGCGGGGACCGAGTAGTGGCGGAAGAGGACGGTCGCCCCGATCAGGACGGGGAGGGCCACGAGCAGGACGACGGCGAGGCCCGCGTCGATGACCAGCAGGGTGACCAGGACGCCGAGGACGGTCAGCAGGCTGACGACGGCGGTGATCAGGCCGGTCTGGAGGAAGTTGGACAGGGCGTCCACGTCCGTGGTCATCCGGGTCATGATCCGGCCGCCGAGCTCGCGCTCGTAGTAGTCCAGGCCGAGCCGCTGGAGCTGGGCGAAGGTCTTCACCCGCAGGGTGTACAGGAGCCGCTCGCCGGTGCGTCCGGTGGTGCGGACCTGGGCCACCCCGATCAGCCAGTTCACCGCGACCACCACTCCCGCGGCGGCCGCCGCCGCCAGGAGGACTCCCCCGGCCTGCCGGGCCACGCCGTGGTCCACCCCGTGGCGTACGAGGACGGGGACGGCGATCTGCGCCGCCGCGTCCAGGGCGACCAGCAGCAGCCCCAGGAGGAGCGGGAGCCGGAAGGGGCGCAGCAGGGTGCCGAGGTGGAACTCCCGGTCGGCGGCGACCGCTTGGGCGGTGGTCACCTTGGGGTCGGCCTCGGGCAGCGGGAGGCGGGCGAGGCCGGCGATCAGCTCGGGGCTGGGCGGGGCGGAGCCGAGCACCCCGCCGCCGGGTCCACCGCGTCCTGGCCCGGAGGTGGCGGCGGCCTCGGCCAGCGCCTGGGCGGCGCGGACGGCGGTGCCCTCCTCGGCGTCGGCGGCCCCGGCCGCCTCGCGGTGCCACAGGTCCTCGGTCACCCCGCCGGCCGGGGCCTCCGGCACGGGCTCGGAGGCGGTGGGCTCGGCCGTGGAGAGCAGCGTACGGAACAGGGCGGAGCGGGAGCGGAGTTCGTCCAGGGTCCCGGTGTCGGTGACGCGGCCGCCGTCGAGCACCGCGATCCGGTCGGCCAGCTCCAGGGTGGAGCGGCGGTGCGCGACGATCAGCGTCGTACGGCGGCGGGTCGCCTCGTGCAGCCGGGCGTGGATCTGGGCCTCCACCCGGGCGTCGATGGCGGAGGTGGCGTCGTCCAGGACGAGGACGGCCGGGTCCGCGGCCAGGGCGCGGGCGAGCGCGATGCGCTGGCGCTGGCCGCCGGAGAGGGTGAGGCCCTGTTCGCCGACGACGGTGTCGTACCCCTTGGGGAGGCGTTCGATGAACTCGTCGGCGCGGGCGATCCTGGCCGCCTCGCGGATCTGTTCGTCTGTGGCCTCCGGTGCGCCGTAGGCGATGTTGGCGCGCACGGTGTCGGAGAGCAGCAGGCTCCCCTCGAAGACGTAGCCGATCCGGGAGCGGAGCGAGGCGAGGGACAGCTCGCGCACGTCGGTGCCGCCGACGGTGACCGATCCGGAGGGTACGTCGTAGAACCGGGGCAGCAGGGCGGCGGCGGTGGATTTGCCCGAGCCCGCGGAGCCGATCAGGGCGACGGTCTCGCCGGGGCGGACGTCGAGCGTGAAGCCGTCCAGGAGCGGCGCCTCGTCCCCGTACCCGAAGGTGACGTCCCGCCAGGCGAGGGCGGGCGGGTGCTCGGGGTCGTCGGGCAGTTCGCGGGCGCCCGGCGCGTCGGTGATGACGGGGGCCTCGTCGACGACCTCCAGGACGCGTTCGGCGCCGGCCCTGGCCTGCTGCCAGACGGTGAGCAGGGTGGCGACCTGGCGTACGGGGGTGACGAAGGAGCCCAGGTAGGTGGTGAAGGCGAGGAAGGTGCCGAGCGAGATCCGGCCGTGCAGGGCCATCCAGCCGCCCAGCGCCAGGACGGCCACCTGGCCGAGGGCGGGGACCGCCTGGAGCGCCGGGTTGTAGCGGCTGGTGAAGCGGACGACCCGCAGCCGGGAGGCGAACAGGGTACGGGCGCGCTCCTCCAGTCCGGTCAGCTCCCGGCTCTCCTGGCCGAAGCCCTTGACGACCCGGACGCCGGAGACGGTCGCCTCGACGGTGGAGGCGACCTCGGCGGCCTCCTGCTGGGCGTGCCAGTTGGCGGGGAAGAGGTCGCGGCGGCTGCGCAGCGCGATGGCGTAGAGCAGCGGTCCCACGACCAGCGCGACGACGGTGAGCAGGGGGGAGAGCCAGGCCATGAAGACCAGCGAGATGACGAACATCAGGGCGTTGCCCGTGAGGTTCGGCAGGAACTGGAGCAGCGTCTGGATGAGGGTGATGTCGGAGATGGACCGGCTCACCACCTGCCCGGTGCGCAGCCCGTCCTGCTGGGCGCCGCCGAGCCGCAGGAGGGCGGCGAAGGCGTCGTTGCGCAGGTCGTACTGGACGCCGAGGGAGAGCCGCCCGGAGCGGTAGCGGCGGGTGAAGCTGGCGCCGAAGCGTACGGCGCCGAGCGCGGCGAGCAGGCCGATCCAGGGGGTGAGGGAGGCGGTGGTGGAGCCGGCGACCCCGTCCACGACGTGGCGCAGGACCAGGGGCAGGGTGGCGGTGGCGACGGCGGCGACGAGTGCGGCGCCGAAGGCGAGGAACAGGTCGGTGCGGTGGCGCAGGCAGTAGGCGAACAGCCGCCGGGCCCAGCCGGGCGCGGGCGGTGCCGCTTCGGGCGGCTGGGCGGTGCCGGCCCCCGGCTGCTGCC
>NZ_JBEYKR010000129.1:0-20089 GCF_040703535.1 Streptomyces sp. NPDC007346 | reverse complement strand
CGGACGCCGGGCCATGGTGGCGTCCGGCGGGCGCCGGTCCGTGGGTGCGGTCACTTGACCTTGTCCGCGGCCTTGGCGAGGGCTGCGGCGTAGTCGTCCAGCACGTAACTGATCGACAGAGGCGTCGGGTTGGCGGCGGTGGCCAGCGGCGAGCTGCCGGGCAGGAGGTAGGTGGAGCCGCGCCCGACAGCGGGGATCTTCGAGAGCAGCGGGTCCTTGCTGATCGTCTTGAGCAGCTCACCCGTGTCGTCGCCGTACCCGGTGATGATGTCGACGTCGTCGAACGCGTCGATCTGCTCGGCGCTCTTGGTGAGGGCGAACTTCTGGGTGCCCTCGGACGCCTTCGCGATGCTGCCCGGGATCTTCATGCCCAGGTCCTCGAAGAACTGCGTCCGGGTGTCGTGCGCGGTGTAGAAGCCGATCTCGCTGACGTCGTTGGGGTCCACGTGCGTCATGAACATCGCCGACTTACCCTTGAGCTGCGGGTACTTGGCGGCGGTCTTCGCTATCTCCCCGTCCAGCTCGGTGATCAGCTTCTCGCCCTCGTCGGCGAGGCCGATCGCCTTGCTGTTGGTGCGGATGATCTCGCGCCACGGGGTGGCCCAGGCGGCGTCCGGGTAGGCGACGACGGGGGCGATCTCGCTGAGGGTGTCGTAGTCCTTCCTGGTCAGTCCGGAGTACGCGGCCAGGATGACGTCGGGCTTCGTGTCGGCGACGGCCTCGAAGTCGATCCCGTCGGTCTCGTCGAACAGCACCGGAGTCTTGGCCTTGAGCTTGTCCAGCCGCTCCGTGACCCAGGGCAGCACCCCGTCGCCGTCGTCGTCGCCGAAGTTGGCGGCGGCCATGCCCACCGGCACGACCCCGAGCGCCAGCGGCACTTCGTGGTTGGCCCAGTTGACCGTGGCGACACGCTTCGGCTCGGCGGGGATGGTGGTCTTGCCCAGGGCGTGCTCGACCGTCAGAGGGAAGCCGCCCGATGCGCTCTTCCCGCCCTCGTTCTCGGCGTCGGTGTTCCCCCCGCAGGCGGCGACGCCGACGAGGGCGGCTGCCACGACGAGCAGGCGGAGGCGGTGTGAGGACATGGGTCAGTACCCAGCTTTCCGGATGTCGGGGTGCCGCTTCCCGCACGTCCGGGTGTGGGCTGCCGTCGTGGAGGGGTGCACTGCGGAGGCAGAGCGGCTTAGGTAAGGCTTGCCTTCGTACTTTATGAGAGGGGCTCGAGTGTCGCAATCAACTGTTTGAGACAGGTGTTGTAGCGATGGGGACACCGGTCGGTGCTCCGCTCCCCGCCCGGGGGCGGAAGCGGGGCACCGGCCGGTGTCAGGCAACGCGCCGACCGGCGCGTAGGGCACGCCCGCTCCGATGTCCCGACGCCATTGCTGCGGGCTCAGCCATGTCGCCCGCGCACCCGGTGGGTCCGGTGTGGGGCAGGGCCCGTCGTCGCGCGCGGCGGCTCACCCCGGCCGGAAGGTCCCCGGGGTGAGCCCGGTGGTCCGGCGGAAGGCGACGCCGAAGGCGCTCGCCGAGCGGTAGCCGACCTGTTCGGCCACCGATTCGACGTCCCAGCCCCGGGTCAGCAGGTCGACCGCGTGCTGGGCGCGGACCGCGGCGACCCAGCGGACGAAGCTCGTACCCGTCTCGCCGCGGAAGGTGCGCGTGACCGTACGGGTGCTCACCCCCAGCTCGGACGCCCAGTCCGCCAGCGTCCGCCGGTCGGCCGGATCCTCGCGCACCGCGTCCGCGATGGGGCGCAGGAGGTCGGAGGTGGGGACCTGCACGAGCAGTTCGCGGGTCGACGGGGCGAGGACGTCGAGCACCAGCGCCTCGGTCGCGGCCCGGGAGGAGGGTGCGAGGCCGGGTTCGCCGAGGCGTTCCAGGAGGAGGCGCAGCAGGGGCGTGATCTCGACGGCCACCGGGGTGTCGGAGATCGACGACGTCGTACGGAAGCCGAAGAAGCTCGCACGGAACCAGGTGCCGGCGGCGGCCGATCCGGAGTGCAGGGTCCCGGCGGGCATCCACAGGCCCTGGGCGGGGGTGATCGTCCAGACGCGCTCGCCGACCACCGCGCAGGAGGCGCCCCGCTCGTTCCAGAGCAGTTCGTGGAAGGGGTGGGAGTGGGCGTCCCAGAGGGTGTCGTGGGAGACGATCTCGTCGTAGCCCTGGATGACGAAGGGGGTGTCGACCGATCCGGGCGCGTGCGCGGGCAGCGACCGGGTCTCCCTGGTCGGGGCCGGCACGGCTGCTCCCCTGATCGTGGACCGCCCGGCATCCGTGGTCGGGGCCGGTGCGGCTGATCCCCTGGTCATGGGCGGTCCGGCGCCGACGGTCGTGGGCGGTCCGGCTTCCCTGGTCGTGCGGCGCGGGCCCCTCTCGTACGGGGGCCGGCGGCGGGTGTCTCTCGCATCCGCTCAGCCTAGAAGGTGGGCCCGGCGGCCGGTTCCTCCGCTCCCCCGGTACGACGTGGCCCTCCGCAGCCCGTACCGGGGGCGTGCGGGGCGCCGGTACGGGCCGTCTGCCTCAACTCGACGTTTACGCGGGGGCGGTTACGTCCTTCAGGTGAACGGGCTACAGCTTTCGGCGTGCCCGCCGCTCTCCGGCCGGACAGTGGGTGGGCCGACCGGGCTCCGGTCGGCGGGACTGTACGGCGAAAGGTGACGGATTCATGACCACTGAGGCCACCCGGCGGGTCGCGCTCGTCTTCTCCCTGTTCGACGCCAACGCCAACGGCGTCCTGGAGGCGGACGACTTCGACCTCATGGCCGACCGTGTCGTCCGCCAGGCGCACGCCTCGGACCAAGCGGCGAAGGACGCCATGCGTGCGGCGTTCCGGCGGTACTGGACGACCCTGCTCACCGAGCTGGACGCCAACGGGGACGGTGAGATCAGTTTCGAGGAGTTCACCGCCTGCGTGCTGTCGCCGGAGCGCTTCGACGCGACCGTCGCCGTGTTCGCCGAGGCGCTGGCCGCGCTCGGCGACCCGGACGGCGACGGTCTGATCGAGCGCCCGCTGTTCATGGCCCTGATGACGGCGATCGGGTTCGAGCCCGACAACATCGACGCGCTCTTCGACGCCTTCGAGCCGACCGACGGCGACCGGATCCGCGTGGAGACCTGGGTCGCCGGGATCAAGGACTACTACGCGCCCGGCAAGGCCGGCATCCCCGGTAATCATCTGGTCGTCGGCACCGCCGCCTGACCGACCGCACCCGCACACGGCGGGACGAGGTGGACGCCCCCGCCCGTCCGGGCGGGGGCGTCCATGTCGTCGCGGGCCACGGCGGTGTTCCGGATTCCGGGGGCGCCCCGCCGGGCCCCGGGCCGGTCAGCCGGTCAGCAGCTCCGGCTTGTCCGCCAGCGCGGCGAGGCGGCCCTGCGGGTCCGGGACGAGTCGGCGTTCGGTCAGGTCGAGGACGCCCGCCACCCCGCTGATCTCGGCGGCCACCGTGCCGTCCTCCTTGATGACCTGCTGCTCCAGGGTGAACGTCTTCCCCGTGCCGTAGTCGAAGCGGCAGGTGACCCGCACCCGTTCGCCGCCCCGCAGCTCACGGAGGTACTTGACGGTGACCTCCAGCTGCACCGGGCCGATCCCGTCGGCCAGCAGCTTCTCCTGGGGGAGCCCGGCGACCCGCAGCAGCTCCCAGCGGGCGTGTTCGGCGTACTGGAGGTAGACGGCCTGGTTCAGGTGGCCCTGGGTGTCGAGCTCGTAGCCGCGCACGGTCACGTCAACGGAGAAGGTCATGACCGTGCGAACGCCCTCGCCTGGCGGTCCATTCCGGGCAGGCCGGCCCGTAAGGCTTCTTGAACCGGTCCCTCCCGATCCCTCTCCGTCCCTCCCTGTCCCCCCGTGAATCAGCTCTGTCCGATCCCTTTACGGGCCTGTCATGCACCGGTAACTTCCATCCCGCAAGAGTTTGCAGCAACATTCCGGCAGAGTTTTCTGCCGGACCGTGTTCACTCGCCGAACCCCGAGGCGCGTCAGGGTTCTCCGGCGGGACCGCCATCGGCAGCCGCCGGGACCACCCGCCCGCGGCCCCTCCCTGGAGACACGCATGAGACGCACCCCTCACCGGCCGTCCGGACGCCCGCTCGCGGCGACCGTGGCAGCAGCCGGGCTGCTGGGACTCCTCACCGCCCTACCGCAGGCCGCCCCGGCCACGGCCACCGAACCGGCCACCGAACCCGTCGCCGCCTCGGCCGCGGCCGAGACCACCGCGACCGTCTTCTACTCGACGACAACCCGCAACTGGTCGGCGTACCACCTGCATTACGCCCCCGACGGCGGCTCCTGGACCACCGTGCCCGGCGCCCGGATGGCGGCCGCCTGCACCGACTGGGTCAAGCTGACCGTCCCCCTCGGCAGCGCGGGCGGGCTCAAGGCCACCTTCACCGACGGCTCGGGGACCTGGGACAACAACGCCGGCCGGAACTACGATCTGGGCACCGGAAACATCACCGTCAAGGACGGGGTCGTGGCACACAGCGACCCGTGCGCGGGTACGGAACCCCAGGAGCCGGACCCGACGGGGCCGAACAGCGCCTCGGTCTACTACGCGACGTCGACCGTCGGCTGGTCCACCGTCAACCTCCACTACCGCCCGCACGGCGGGGCCTGGACGACGGCTCCCGGCATCGGCATGGAGGCGGCCTGCACCGGCTGGGTGAAGCGGACCGTGGACCTGGGCGGTGCCACCGGGCTCCAGGCCACGTTCAACAACGGCAACGGGGTCTGGGACAACAACAACGGAAACGACTACACCCTCGCCGCCGGGCTCACCACGGTGAAGGACCGCCAGGTGACCGCCGCGGCCAAGGACCCGTGCGCCGCCGAGGAACCGGACACCGAGGCGCCGTCCGTGCCCGCCGGGGTGAAGGCCGTCGCCGACGGGGTGTCCGTCCTGGTGACCTGGGAACCCGCCACCGACGACCGGGGGGTGACGGGGTATCAGGTGACGCGGACCGGTGGCACGAAGGGCACCCTGGTCACCGACGTCGGCTCCACCGTGTTCGCGGACACCGGACTGGAGGCGAGCACCGCCTACCGCTACACGGTCCGGGCCGTCGACGCCGCCGGGAACGTCTCGGCCGGATCCGCCCCGGCCACCGCCACCACCGGCGAGAAGCCCACGGCCCCGGCGACCGGCACACCGCTGGGCACCGACCCCCGCAAGGACCCGATCTACTTCGTGCTCACCGCCCGCTTCAACGACGGCGACGCCACGAACAACCGGGGCGGCAGCCAGCACGAGAAGTCCGGCAACGCGGCCAACGACGACCCCATGTTCCGGGGGGACTTCAAGGGTCTGGTGCAGAAGCTCGACTACATCAAGGGGCTCGGCTTCTCCGCGATCTGGATCACCCCGGTCGTCCTCAACCGCTCGGACTACGACTACCACGGCTACCACGGCTACGACTTCTACCGGGTCGACCCGCGACTGGAGTCCGCCGGCGCCTCCTACCAGGACCTCATCGACGCGGCCCACGCCAAGGGCATGAAGATCTACCAGGACGTGATCCACAACCACTCCTCGCGGTGGGGCGCCAAGGGCCTGTTCACCCCGACGGCCTACGGGGTGCGCGACACCGAGTGGAGCTGGCTCTACGACGAGAGGAACGACGACTTCACGTACGACGGCCTCACCGTCGAGCCCAAGTCGGGCAAGTCGCACTACAACGGCGACCTGTGGTCCACGGCCGAGCCGTCCGGCAACACCTGCCTCAACTGGGGTACACCCACCGGGCACACCTCGCCCGAGGGCTACCGGATCTACAACTGCCAGTGGCCTAGCCCCACTTCGGGCATGTTCCCGAAAGCGCTCTACCACAACTGCTGGATCGGCAACTGGGAGGGCGAGGACTCCCGCTCCTGCTGGCTGCACGACGACCTCGCCGACTTCAACACCGAGAACGCCCAGGTGCAGAACTATCTGATCGGCGCCTACAACAAGTACATCGACATGGGCGTCGACGGCTTCCGGCTCGACACGGCGGTGCACATCCCCCGCACCACCTGGAACCGCCGCTTCCTGCCCGCCATCCAGGAGCGGGTCACCCAGCAGTTCGGCGCCGAGGCGGCGAAGAACTTCTTCGTCTTCGGCGAGGTCGCCGCCTTCGTCAACGACAAGTGGAACCGCGGTTCGGTCAACCACTCCGCACAGTTCTTCACCTGGAAGGAGCGCAAGGAGTACAGCGCGGACGACGAGAAGGCCGCCCTGGAGATGTACGAGTACGAGCAGCAGCAGGGCACCGGCGCGCAGCCCGTCTCCGACAACGCCTTCCTCAAGGGCAACGACTACCACGCACCGGACCACAGCCGGTTCTCCGGGATGAACGTCATCGACATGCGGATGCACATGAACTTCGGTGACGCGGACAACGCCTTCCACAACGGCAAGGACTCCGACGACAGTTACAACGACGCCACCTACAACGTGGTCTATGTCGACAGCCACGACTACGGGCCCAACAAGAGCGAGGAGCGCTACACGGGCGGCACCGACGCCTGGGCCGAGAACATGTCGCTGATGTGGACCTTCCGGGGCATCCCGACGCTCTACTACGGCTCCGAGATCGAGTTCCAGAAGGGGAAGCAGATCGACTGCGGGCCCAGTTGTCCGCTCGCCTCGACCGGGCGGGCCTACTTCGGCGACCATCTGGCGGGCGAGGTGACCGCGTCCGACTTCGGCAAGGTGTCCTCCGCCACCGGCAAGGTCGCCGACACCCTGGCCGCGCCGCTGGCCCAGCACCTCCAGCGGCTCAACGAGATCCGGCGCGCGGTGCCCGCCCTCCAGATGGGCCAGTACTCCACGGAGGGCATCAGCGGCTCCATGGCGTACAAGCGGCGCTACACCGACGCGGCGAGCGGCACGGACAGCTTCGCCCTGGTGACCGTCTCCGGGAGCGCCACGTACACCGGCGTCCCGAACGGCACGTACACGGACGCCGTCACGGGTGACACCCGGGTCGTGAGCGGAGGCACCCTCACGGTCCCGGCTCCCGGGAAGGGGAACCTGCGCGTGTACGTCCTGGACCTCGGCGGGACGAACGCCGCACCCGGGAAGATCGGCGCGGCGGGGCCGTACCTCAAGTAGCGGCCCGTACGTGAAGTAGCCGCCCACTCCCTCACGTCGCGTACGACGAGGGGCTCAGCCCGCGACCCGCCGCACCCTGCGCAGGAGGTTCTCCTCGCGGTGCGGCGGGTCGTCCGCGCGCAGGTGCGGAAAGCGCCATTCGGTGCGGCTGCGCAGGGTTTCACCGGGGCGCAGCACCGTGGTGGGGTGGGCTGGGCGGTTGGGAGAGTCGGGCAGGTGCTGGGTCTCCAGGCAGAGCGAGCCGTGGCGTTCGTGGCGGCGGCCCGTGGAGTCGGTGAGCGCGCCGTCGAGCTGGTTGGCGGTGTAGACCTGGAGCCCCGGTTCGGTGGTCCACAGCTCCAGGGTGCGCCGGCCGCCGGGGGCGGTGAGGCGGGCGGCGCGGCGGAGCGTGCCGGGGGCCGGGTCGCGCAGCACCCAGCAGTGGTCGAAGCCGCCGGCCAGGGCGAGTTGGGGGTGCGGCCGGGCGAGGTGCTCGCCCAGCGGCTGCGGGTCGGTGAGGTCGAACGGCGTACCGGTGACCGGAGCCGGGGCGCCTTCGGGGATGGCGTCGGCGTCGACGGGGAGGTAGTGGTCGGCGTCGACCTGGAGGGTGTGGCCGAGGACGGAGTCGGCGCCGAGGTTGAGGTAGGCGTGGTTGGTGAGGTTGACGACGGTGGGGCGGTCGGTGACGGCCGTGTACTCCAGGGCGAGGGTTCCGGTGGTGTCCAGGGTGTAGGTGGCGGTGACGTCGAGCGCCCCGGGGAAGCCCATGTCGCCGTCGGGGCTGTGCAGGGTGAGGCGGAGGGCGGCGGCGGAGCCGGTACGTTCTGCGGTCGCCTCCCAGATCCTGGTGTGGAAACCCTCCGGGCCGCCGTGCAAGGCGTGGTCCCGGTCGTTGGCGGGGATGTGGTACGTGGTGCCGTCGAGGGTGAAGCGGCCGTGGGCGATGCGGTTGGCGTACCGCCCGACCACCGCACCGAAGTAGGGGTTCTTGCCGGTGTAGTCGTCGAGGGCGGGCAGCGAGCGGACGACCGGGCCCGGGGAGCCGGCGGTGTCCGGCACGGTGAGGCTGTGCAGGACACCGCCGTACGTGAGGATCTCGGCCCGCACCCCGGTGCCCGATTCGAGGGTCCAGAGGTCGACCTCCGTCCGCCCGTGGGCGCGGCCGAACGGTTTGCGGTGGACGGTGGGCGGCATGAGGGGTTCCTTGGGGTGGCAGGCGGGTCTGTCGACGGGCTTGTGGGGGTCTTCCGTGCGGGTCAGGCCGGTCCACTGGCCTCGCGGGGCGTGGTGGACTCGCGTACGACGAGGCGGTAGCCGGGGCGCGGCCGCCGGGGTTCGGCGACCGGGGTGCCGGCGAGGCGTTCGACGAGGCTGTCGACGGCGAGCCGGGCGATGGCCGCCTTGTCCGGGGCGATGGTGGTGAGGGTGGTGGCCCCGTAGCGGCTCTCCTCGATGTCGTCGAAGCCGACGACGGCGATGTCCCCCGGGATGGTGAGGCCGCGCTCGGTGAGGGTGCGCATGGCGCCGATCGCGATCAGGTCGTTGTACGCGAACACGGCGTCGGGCCGCTCGCCCCGGTCGAGCAGACGGGCCATGGCGGCGGCGCCGTCCTCGCGGCCGTAGCCGTCGGTGACGACGACCAGGGACTCGTCGGGTGCGATGCCGGAGGCGGCCAGCTCCTCGCGCCAGCCGCGCAGCCGCAGGTGGGCGGGTTGCCGTTCGCGGCCGGTACGGGAGCCGAGGAAGGCGATCCTGCGGTGGCCGAGGGCGATCAGGTGGGCGACGGCCTCGCGGGCGGCGGCCACGTTGTCGATGGCGATGTGGTCGTACGGGGCCTCGTACTCGCGCTCGCCGAGCAGCACCAGCGGTGCCGTCTCGGTGCGGGCCATCAGGTCCTCGGTCTCCAGGTGGATGGGGCTGAGGATGAGCCCGTCGATGACATGGGACCGGAACCCCTGGCTGACCAGCAGCTCCTTCCCGCGCAGGCCGCCGGTGTGGTCGACCAGGACGGTGTAGTCGTGCCGGGCGGCGGCGTCGACGACCTCACCGGCGAGCTCCGCGAAGTACGGGTTGCCGAACTCGGGCACGGCGAGCGCGATGATGCCGGTGCGGCCCTTGCGCAGGTGGCGGGCGGTGAGGTTCGGCCGGTAGCCCAGCTCGTCGATGGCCTGCTGGACCTTGGCACGCATCTTGGGGGTGACGTGCTGGTAGTTGTTGACCACGTTCGACACGGTCTTGATGGACACGCCCGCCCGTTGAGCTACGTCCTTGAGGCTGACGCCCACGGCACTCCTTGTACTCGGTTCGACTCGTCCCGGCCCGGTCCGTCCGGTTCAGGTGGTTCTCCGGCTGCGCGCGAGGTAACGCTGCGCCACCACGACAACGATAAGGAAGCCGCCGCTGACCACCGATTGGTACGAGGAGTTGAGCGAGCCGATCTGGTTGATGAGGTTCTGGATCACGGCGAGCAGCAGGACGCCCCAGAGGGTGCCGCTGATCGAGCCGGCGCCGCCGATGAGCAGGGTGCCGCCGATGACGACGGCGGAGATCGCGTCGAGCTCCATGCCGACGCCGACGATGGTGACGCCGGAGGAGAGGCGGGCGGCGTTCAGCGCTCCGGCGAGTCCGGCGAGCAGTCCGCTGAGGGTGTAGACGAGGATCTTCGTCCGGGCGACGGGCAGCCCCATCAGGGTGGCCGCGTCGCTGCTGCCGCCGACGGCGAACACGCTCTGCCCGAACGAGGTCCGCTGGAGCAGCAGTCCGCCGGCCCCGAAGAGGACGAGGGCGACGAGGATCGGATATCCGAACCCCCCGACGCTGCCCTGGCCCAGTTCGGCGAAGGCGGAGTCCTTGGGCACCAGGTAGGTGGTGGCGCCCTCGTCGGTGAAGGCGAGGAGCATGCCGCGCGCCGCGAGGAGGGTGGCGAGCGTGACGATGAAGGGGGCCATGTCGGCGCGGGCGATGAGCAGGCCGTTGAGCAGTCCGATCGCACCGCAGACGATGAGGGGTACCAACAGGGCCGGGAAGAAGCCCCACTGCGAGGCCCAGGCCGCCAGCACCCCGCCGAGGGCGAAGACCGAGCCCACGGAGAGGTCGATGCCGCCGGTGATGATGACCAGGGTCATGCCGAGGGCGACGATCGCGAGGAAGGACGCCTGGACGGTGACGCCCCGGGCGTTGTCCAGGCTCGCGAACGTCGGGTAGACGAACGAGGCGATGAGGATGACGGTCAGCAGCACCGCGAGGACGCCCTGGCGCTGGACGAGTTCGCCGATACGGGAGCCGGTGGAGCGATCGGGCCGGGGCCGGGGGCGCGAGGGGGTGTTCTTGAGCGGCGCCGGCACCTGGGGGGCCGGGGCGGCAGGGGTGGTGTTCTTCATCGGGACCGACGCTCCCGGGCGACGTAGACGGCGGCGATGATGATGGCCGCCTGGGCGATCTGTGCGGTGGAGTCGGGCAGGTCGTGTTTGACGAGGGTGGCGCGCAGCAGCTGCATCAGCAGGGCGCCCGCGACGGTGCCCAGCACCCGGATGGAGCCGCCGTTCAGCGGGGTGCCGCCGACGACGACGGCCGTGATGGCGGAGAGTTCCATGAGGGTGCCGAGCGAGGACGGGTCGCTGGCGGTGAGCCGGGCGGTGGCGAGGATCCCGGCGAGCGCGGCCATCGTGCCGCAGAGGATGTAGACGCCGATCAGGACGCGCTTGACGGGCAGCCCGGACAGGACGGCGGCCGGACGGTTGCCGCCGATGGCGACGATCTGGCGGCCGAAGGTGGTGCGCTGCACCAGGAACGCGACGGCCAGGGCGAGGATGCCCGCGATGAGGACGACCAGCGGGATGCCGAGGAAGGAGCCGGTGCCCAGCGCGAGGATGTCCGGGTTGACGATCTGCTTGAGCTGACCGTCCGCCATCACCAGGGCCAGTCCCCGGCCGCCGACGAACAGGGCCAGGGTCGCCACGATGGGTTGCAGCCCGACGAGAGAGACGAGCATGCCGTTGATCGCGCCGACGACCGCTCCGGCCAGCAGCGCGATCAGGAGCGCGGGCACCAGGCCGTAACCGAGGTAGAGCGGCAGCAGGGCGGTGGCGAGCGCCATGGTGGAGCCGACGGAGAGGTCGATGCCCTCGGTGCCGATGACCAGGGCCATACCGAGCGCGACGATCACGATGGGGGCGACCTGGACGAGCTGGGTGCGCAGGTTGTCGGCCGTCATGAAGTGCTCGGTGAACAGGGCGTTGAACAGCAGGACGACGGCGACGGCCGCGTACACGCCGTACTCCTGGTACCAGGCGGGGTCGCGCAGCCGGGCCAGTGGCTTCGCGGGGCGTCGCAGGGTGGCCTGGGTGGTCATCGGGGGTCCTCCTGGCCGGCCGCCGGGGCCTTCCCGCCGGTCTCGGGCGTGCGGTCGGCGGGCACGGTCTCGGGCGTGTGGTCGGCGGGCACGGTCTCGGGCGGGTGCTCGGCGAGCGCGGTCTCGGGCGGGTGCTCGGCGAGCACTTCGAGGAGGCGGCTCTCCTCCACCTCGTCGCCCGCGAGTTCACCGGCGACGGCGCCGCCGCGCAGGACGACGATGCGGTCGGCGCCCTCGATCAGCTCCTCGATGTCGGAGGAGATCAGCAGGACGGCGAGGCCTTCGCGGGCGAGGTCGTCGATGAGGCTCTGCACCTCGGCCTTGGCGCCGACGTCGATGCCCCGGGTGGGCTCGTCGAGGAGCAGCACCTTGGGTTCCAGGCAGAGCCAGCGGGCGAGCAGCACCTTCTGCTGGTTGCCGCCGGAGAGTTCGCCGACCTTCTGCTCGGGGCCGGCTGCCTTGATCCGCAGCCGCTCCATGAAGATGTCGACGATGCGGTCCTGCCGGTCGCGCGAGACGATCCCGGCGCGGGAGAGCCGGGGCATCGCGGCGAGCACGATGTTCTCGCGTACGGAGAGCTGGGGGATGATCCCTTCCGCCTTGCGGTCCTCGGGGAGCATGCTGATGCCCGCCCGGATGGCGGCGGCCGGGGTGGGCCGGCCGATGCGCCTGCCGTCGACGGTGATCTCGCCGCCGTCCAGGGGCAGGGCACCGGTCAGCGCCTTGGCGGTCTCGCTGCGCCCGGAGCCCAGCAGCCCGCCGAGTCCCAGGACCTCGCCTCCGTACAACCGCAGTGATATGCCGTGCAGTTGGTGGCGGCGGTCGAGTCCGGTGGCGGTGAGGACGGGGGTGCGGGCGACATCGTGTCCGGCGGCGTCGAAGTGGGTCAGCCCTGCCCGGCGCACCTCGGCCAGGTCGCGGCCGAGCATCATCGACACGAGCCGCATCCGGTCCAGGTCCGCCAGGTCGCCGGTGTGGATGTGGCGGCCGTCGCGCAGGACGGTGACCCGGTCGCAGATGCGGTAGAGCTCGTCCATGCGGTGGCTGACGTAGAGGACGGCGATGCCCTGGCCGCGGAGGTTCTCGATGACCCGGAACAGGGTCTGGACCTCGCGGGGCTCCAGGGACGAGGTGGGTTCGTCCATGATGACGACCTGGGCCCTGACGGAGACGGCGCGGGCGAGCGCGACCATCTGCTGGGTGCCGATGCCCAGGGTGTGCAGGGGGCGCTTGGGGTCGACGCGGACGCCGAAGCCGTCCAGGAGTTCGGTGGTCTCGCGGTTCATCCGGCCGAAGTCGATGAGGCCGAAACGGTTCTTCGGCTCGCGGCCCAGGAAGATGTTGCGCGCCACGCTCATCAGGGGGACGAGGTTGACCTCCTGGTAGATGGTGGAGATCCCGGCCTGTTGTGCCTCGAAGGGCCGGGCGAAGCGGACGGGCTCGCCCGCCACCCGCACCTCGCCGTCGTCGCTCCGGTAGACGCCGGTCAGCACCTTGATGAGGGTGGACTTGCCGGCGCCGTTCTCACCGACGAGCGCGTGGGTCTCGCCGGCGCGCAGCGAGAAGGAGACGTCGTCCAGGGCGACGACGCCCGGGAACCGCTTGCTGACCGAGCGGGCTTCGAGCACGGGGTCCGCCACGGCGCTCTCCGCGTGCCGGTGGGTCGCTTCGGTTGGTGCCATGGATCCTGGCCTTCCGGTGGTACGGGAGTGGGGCCGGGCCGCCGTGAGCCCCGGGGCCGATGGATGCTCGTGGAGCCTTCGGGGCCTCGCGGCGGCCGGCCGTCCGGTCGGGTCAGTACGCTCCGCCGAGCGAGTCCTTGGCGTTGGCCTCGTCGTACTCCCGGTCGGTGATGATCACGTTCTCCGGGATCTCCTCACCGGCGTAGAACTTCTGCGCGGTGGCGAAGGCGAGCGGGCCGAAGCGCGGGTTGGACTCGATGACCGCGTTGTACTCGCCGTTGACCAGGGCCTGCACGGCGTTGCGGGTGCCGTCGACCGACACGATCTTGACGTCCTTGCCGGGCTTCTTCCCGGCGGCCTTGATCGCGGTGAGGGCGCCGAGGCCCATCTCGTCGTTCTCCGCGTAGACGGCGGTGATGTCGGGCTTGGACTGGATGAGCTGCTCCATGACCTGCTGGCCCTTGTCGCGGGCGAACTCGCCGGTCTGCTGGGCGACGATCTCCAGTCCGGGCGCCTCGGCCTCGACCTGGTCGACGAAGCCCTTGGTGCGGTCGGTGGTGACGTTGTTCCCGGAGGCGCCCAGCAGGATCGCGACCTTGCCCTTGCCGCCGGTCACCTTGATCATCGCGTCGGCGGCGCGCTTGCCCTGCTCGACGAAGTCGGAGCCGAGGAAGGCCACATAGTCCTTGCAGGCGGTGGAGTTGACCTTGCGGTCGATGGTGAGGACGGGGACCTTCTTCGCGGCCGCGGCCTTCAACGCGGGCTCCAGACCGTCCGAGTTGAGCGGTGCGACGATCAGGAACTGGGCGCCCTGCGCCAGCATGTCCTGGATGTCGCTGATCTGCTTGGACAGTTGCGACTGGGCGTTGGTGGTGAGGAGCTTCCTCACACCGATCTTCTTCGCCTCGTCCTTGATGGACTGGGTCTCGGCGATCCGGAACGGGTTGGCCTCCTTCTCCGACTGGGAGAAGCCGACCACGGCGTCCTTCAGGTCCAGCTTCGGCGCGCCATAGGTCTCCAGCGAGCAGCCCGAACCGGAGGTGGAATCGGGGGACTTGGCTTCCTGGGCGCCCTGACTGCTGTCGCCACCCGCGGTGTTCGAGGTCTCCGACTTGGCGCAGCCGGCGGCGGCCAGCGTGGCGGTGGCGGCGAGGAGGCAGGCCACGGCGAGGGTACGGGGTCGACGCTGGATCATCATGCGCGGAACGCTCCTTGGCGGGTTGACGGCACGCGCGGTGGCGTGCGGTCGGGCATGCGGGACGAGGCATCGGCCCGCTGGGCGGCTGATGTCACTGCACTCCTCGCGGCCCTGCTCCGACATGCGGGAACAGCGGTCGCGAGAGCCTGCTCGGGCTGTCGGCGGCTCGGTTTACAACGTTATATAGGCGGGGTGGCACGGGCGGCAAGAGCAGGGGCGATGCGTTGACGAAATCTGACCGCCACGCTCCGTTGCGGACGCGGGGGAACCGGCTCGCCGTACGGCAACGGGCCCCACCCGCCCCCTGGACAGCCGCCCGGCGGCGTGCTGTCATACCGCCGGACGCCATATTTCTCACGTCGCAGGAACGGATACCGGCGGGCGGTCCCTCGACGACCTTGACCTGTTCCCCGGAGGCACGACGTGGGCGGTGGACGCCGCGGGGGCTCCGTAACCGCGGGGAAAGCAGTGACCGTTGGGCCCAGCAGGGGCGGAGATCCTCTCCCGCCGCTGCCGGGCCCGCGTGGACACGCCGCTCAGGTCAGATCGGAGCGAGCCAAGCCGTGTCGTGTCGTGTCGTGTCGTGTCGTGTCGTGTCGTGTCGTGTCGTGTCGGATCAGGCTGCCGGGGCCCCGGCGCCGGAAACGGCCAGCCGTTCCGCTTCTGCCGCTACGGCTTCCGGTTGCCGTACAGGGCGGTCACCTCATCGGCGGTCAGGGCCCTGTCGTACACCCCGACCTGGTCGACGGACCCGTGCCAGAAGTCGGTCTCCGCACCGCCGTACCGGGCGCGCCCGACCGAGAGCGGCCCGGTGCCCACATCGGCGGGCCCGGCCTCGGTGGAGGCCGCGCGCTTTCCGTCGACGTACAACGTCACCTCGTCGCCCTTCCGGACGCCGACCAGGTGGTACCACTTCCCGGTCTCCGGTGTGATCTCCAGACGGGCGCGCTGGGCGCCTGGGGTGGAGAAGGCGAACGCGCCCTGCCCATACTGGAGATAGAAGGGATTCTCGGTGCGCCGGCCGTCCTGGCTGACGACGGTGGCGTAGTTGCCGGGCAGGGCGTCCAGCGAGGCCCACGCGGAGACGGTGTAGTCCTTCGTGGTGTCCACGACGGGACCGGCACTCTGCGCGTACTGCCCCTCGCCGTCGAACCTCAGCGCCGAACCCTTCACACCCGGGGCCCAGGACGCGCCGCCCGCCAGGGTCAGATGGGCCTTGTTGGGGCCGCTGTCGCGGGCGGTGGCGCCCTTGTTCTCGTCGAACGACCAGGAGCCGCCGCCCTTCAGCTCATCGCGCTGTCCTGCGTCGGCACCGGCGGCGATGACCTGGCGGTTGATCTCCCGGACCTTCTTCGGGTCGACCTTGATCTCCCGACGGTCGTACGTCCAGAACCCGTTGAGCTCGTTCTCCAGGTCGCTGACCTGGGTGTAGACGGAGCCGGACAGCTCGGCGCCGGCGGCCGCGAGGTAGTACGTACGGGTGTTGTCGACGTACTTGGCGGTGAGGGCGGCCTTGTCCGCGACGCCGCTGTAGATGACGGCAGGTGCGCCCGGCCACATGTGTCCCGGGGTCCGGAGCGTGAAGCCGCCGTGCTCGCCGTCCATCGCGGCGCGCCGGTCGTCCGGGAAGGCCGGGTCGTCGTTCACGTAGTCGTGGTGATCGATGATCTCGCCCTTGCCCGAATCGCCCTTGGACGCACAGCAGTTGACGCCGCTGTGCGCGTTGACCACGCGGGACGGGTCCAGCGCCTTGACGTCCTCGGCGATCTCTCCCGTCGCTGTCCGGTCCCACTCGCCCCAGCCCTCGTTGAAGACGATCCAGCCGCTAATCGAGGGGTGGTTGTGGAACTGCTTCATCAACTCCTTGCCCTCGGCGAGGAAGGCGTTCTTCCCGGTGTCGTCGTCGATGTCAGCGTTGACGAAGTCCTGCCACACCAGCAGCCCGATCCGGTCGGCGTGGTGGTACCAGCGCGGCGACTCCACCTTGATGTGCTTGCGTACGGCGTTGAAGCCGAGGTCCTTCTGTGCTTCGAGGTCGAAGATGAGGGCGGCGTCGCTGGGCGGGGTGTACAGCCCGTCCGGCCAGAATCCCTGGTCGAGCATGGCGAGAGAGAAGAACGGCTTCCCGTTGAGGACGAGCTTCTGGTAGCCGCCGACCTCGGCGACCTTCAACTGCCGCATACCGAAGTAGCTTTCGACGCTGTCCTTGGAGCGGCCGTCGGTGAGGGACACGTCGAGGTCGTACAGGTAGGGGTCGTCCGGCGACCAGAGGCGCGGGTTCTTGAGCTGGAGGCTCAGCTCGCGGTTGGCCGGGCCGGTGACCGTTCCGACGGCCTTGCCCCTGTGGTCGCGGGCGACGGCGATGATCCGGGCATCGCCGGACGCCTTCGCGGAGTTGACGGTGACGGCGAGGCGGCCCGTGTCGATGTCGGGGGTGGTGGTCAGGGAGTCGATGGCGGCGGGCGCGACCGGCTCCATCCACACCGTCTGCCAGATACCGGAGGACGGGGTGTAGACGATGCCGCCGGGGTGGGTGGACTGCTTGCCCTTGGGCTGGTTCGGGCCCGTCCTGTCCGTGACGGCGACGATGATCTCCTGGGGGCCGGTCCCTTCGAGCGCGTCGGTGATGTCGGCGCTGAACGCGGTGTAGCCGCCGGTGTGTTCGGCGACCTTGGTGCCGTTGACCCAGACGGTGGACCGGTAGTCGACGGCGTCGAAGTTGAGCTTCAGCCTCTTGCCCTCAGCGGGCTTGCCGGACGCGCTCTCGCCGACCGCCCAGTTCTTCGGCACGGTCACGAGCTTGCGGTAGAACATGTGGTCCTCGTCGCGCTCCAGCCCGGAGAGCTGGGACTCGACGGGGAACGGCACGATGATCCGCTCGCCGAGCTTCTTGCCGAAGACCGGCTGCTCGCCCTCGGCGGCCCCGGCGAACTCCCAGGGGCCGTTGAGGTTCTTCCACCGGTCGCGGACCTGCTGGGGGCGCGGATACTCGGGCAGCGGGTTGTCGACGTCCAGCTTGTCGCCCCAGGTGGTGGTGAGGCGGTGGGTGGAGAGGTTCTTCGCCGTGCGGCCGATCTCCGGGACGGTCTCGGTCCCCGACGTCAGCCCGCCCTCGCCGTCGTAGACGACCTTGACCCGCTGGCCCTTCAGGACGGGGGCGGAGAGATCGATGATCAGGGCCCGGGGGTCGTCCGCAGCACGGTTCACCGACTTCACCGGCATCGGGGAGGTGTCGACCTCGATCTTGAGGTGGTCCTTCACCTTCCCGTAGCCGGCGACCCGGTCCCCGAAGGTGGCCTGGAGCCGCTTGCCGTTCTGCGCGACGGCGAGGGCGACCGGGTAGACCTCGAAGTCGGCGGGCGGGGTGAAGGCGGACTCGGGGACGATCTGCTTGTCGAGCGTGTCGCTCTGCCAGCGCAGGAACATGCCGGCACCGCCGGTGTCCTGGAACATCTCCAGCTTGAAGTCGTGCTTCTCGCCCGCCTTCAGCGTGATCGGCGCGCTGTGCTGCTCGTTGTCCCAGTCGGGCTCCCAGTGATCGATGACAACGTTGCCGTCGAGAAAAAGCCGGAAGCCGTTGTCGCCGATGGCGGAGAAGGTGTACGAACCGGTCCCGGGGGCTTCGAGCTGTCCGGTCCAGCGGGCCGTGGTGTGCTCGGTCCTGCCGGTCGCCGACTGGAAGGTGCCGGTGAGACTGGGGAAGTCGATCTCCGGGTCCAGGGCCGTGGCGCCGAGCTCGGCGAAGTCGCGGGCGCCCGGGGCGGACATGCGGAAATACTCGCCCTTCAGCCCGTGCACATCGGTGACCGCGTCGTCGGCCGTGAAGGCGGCGGCGGTGGCCGGGGCCGGGGTGACGGGTGCGGCGGCGGCCGTCGGGACCAGGGTGGCGCCGACCGGTATCAGGAGCGCGGCGGCACAGGCGAGAGCCCTGAACAGGGCACGGGGGCGCGGGTGTTGTCGTCTCAAGGCGTCATCCTCGTCGAAGAGCCGGGAGTACCTCGAACCGGCGAGGCACTGCACATGGTCGAACATTGAGCCACAACACCAAACACCGCACAACGGTCGTGCACACGAAATTTTCAACGATAGAAAGCGGGGGCACCGCCCACGGGACACCGACCTGCGCGAACGCCGTCGGCCGGCGGCTGGACAGCCGTACGCGGTCAGCCGCCCGTCCTCCGCGGCCGGATTCCATGAAATGCCGTTCCGGGGGTATCCGGACTTCAGCCAGAAAGCTCACGCAACGGGGTGACCGCCATGAACGACCGCATGCTGATGACGCTCTCGCCGGACGGCGAGACCCGCACCGACTACGTCTGCCGGCCGGAGAGGGCCGCCGACGCGCGGGACGCGGTCAGCGCCTTCGTCGCACGGCTGCATCCGGCGCCGGCCACGCACGTGGTGCAGAATCTGCTGCTCCTCGTGACGGAGCTGGTCACCAACGCCGTCCGGCACGCGGGAGCCGTCACCGCGCTCCGGCTGACCGCGGACCGCACGGGCGTCCACGTCCGGGTCGCCGATCCGAGTCCGGACCACCCGCAGGACCGGACGCCCGACCTGACGGGCCGCACCGGCGGCTTCGGCTGGCCGATGGTCCAGCGGCTGTCCCAGGAGGTCACGGTCCGCGCGTCGGCGGACGGCGGGAAGGTCATCCTCGCGACCGTTCGTCAGGCCACCGATCGAGTCCCGCCGTCAGTGGCCTTTACGGCGCTCCGCGTCGAAGCGGCACAGCACCCGTACCAGACGCCACACTCCGGCCGCCGCCCCGACCAGGGCTCCCCCCGTCAGGACACCCCTGGACACCGAACCGGAGAGGTCGAAGACGAGAGTGAGGGCCAGAGGGACGGCAAAGACCACCGCGGCAAGAGCGACAGCAGTCACCAGGGCAAAGACGATCTCTACCGTCATCGCATCCTTCTCCCACCGCGACTCACGCCCCATGTCCATGCCGGAAGTCTCGCATCACAGTCACGCCATGGCGGTCGGCGTTGACGCGGAGCGCCTAACGCACCGCGTCCGGCCGGGGCTTCGCCGTCTTCTCGGGGTTCGGGATCTCGACCGGGGCGCCTGCCCCCTTGGCCCGGCCCAGTCCGGCCGCCGCCGCTGCCGCGTGCAGTGAGCGCAGCGCGAGTAGCAGGAATCCGATGTCGTCGAGGTAGACGGGGTCCGGCAGCAGGTCGACCGGGGAGATGGTGTAGATGACGGCGGCCCAGACGAGCGCCTTGTTGCGCAGCGGGATCCCGGCGTCGATGAGAAGCTTCCTGGCCTGGAAGACGCGTACCAGCAGTACGGCGGCCAAGGCCAGCATGATCAGTGCGGCAACAGCGGCGAGAACGAGCCAAGCAGTGGTGTCCATGGCTCATCGTCTACCCATTCGGCCGCCGATGACGAGGATGAGGGTGCCGGGCGCGGTGTCGCGGTTCGCCGTCCCGGCGCCCGCCCAGCGCTCCGGGCCGGAGCGGGGTGCCTGGGGTCAGCCGGCGGTGTTCTTGGTACGTCGGCGGCTGCGGCGCTTCAGTGCGCGTCGTTCGTCCTCGGCGAGGCCTCCCCAGACGCCGGACTCCTGGCCGTTCTCCAGGGCCCATTCCAGGCACTCGGCCTGGACCGGGCAGGTCCGGCAGACCGCCTTGGCCTCCTTGGCCTGGAGGACGGCGGGGCCGGACGTCCCGATGGGGAAGAACAGGTCCGGGTCCTCGTCGCGGCAGGCCGCGTGCGTGCGCCAGTTCTCCATGCTGCTCACTCCCGGTGTCGGATGCGTGCCGTAGGCGCCAGCCGTACGGCCGTACCG
>NZ_JBEYKR010000128.1:0-20106 GCF_040703535.1 Streptomyces sp. NPDC007346 | reverse complement strand
GCGTGGCGGGCTTCTTCGCGGTACGCGGCTTCTTTGCCGGGTCGGGCTTGGCCGCAGGGGCCGGCGGCTTGGCCTTGGACGCGGCGGCGCCGGGCCAACAGGCGGGCCAGTTGTTCGCGCATCACGTCACGTCCGCCGACCTCCTGGAGCAGCGCGGCTTCGCTGAGTACGACCCACAGCACGGGCGGGTCCTCCCGCTCCAGGACTCGCTGGCGTTCCATCCTGGCAGCCACCATCTCGTCCACCTCGTGTGGGTGCTCCATGCCGATCAGGGCCCGCGCGTACGCCTCCGTCTGCAACACCCCATAGACCAGCTGCGACTGGAACGTGTAGATGTACGCCGCCTTCGCCTCCATGTCCGCGTACGGACGAAACCAGCTCGGCAGTTGGCTTCGCAGGACCAGGCCCACCAGCCGGGAGAACAACCCGTCCGTGTGGAGCGCCTGGTCCAGGGCCTCGGCGAACTCGCGGGTGGGGGCCTTCTTCGTGGTCTCGATCTGGCCGATCAGCGAGCCCGAGCAGTAGAGCTTCGCGCCCAACTCGGCCTGTTTCAGGCCGTGTGCTTCGCGTACGCGGCGCAGCTCCGAGCCGAAGTAGTCCAGTGGGGAAGCGCAGGGGGCGAGCGTTTGAATGTTGGGCACAGCGCGGACCTCCGGTGTGCAACGCCTTGCGGCGTTCGTTTCACGGTGTAGCCGAGCGTAGCCATCCGCTTGCACGCTGGAGCCATGAATCGTGTTTCCATCCCCCGAATTGACCCCGGGGAGCCCATCTACCGCGCCGACCTCGCCATGGGGGAGCATTCGGCCCGGCACCTGCGCCGCATCTTGCGGATCTACCTCACCAGTTGGGGTCTGCTCGACCTCGCCCCGGCGGCGGAACTCGCGCTCACCGAGCTGATCGCCAACGTGGTGCGGCATGTACCCGGGCGCCGCTGCCAGACCTTCATCTTCCGGCTGCCGACCGGGGACGGCGTACGCGTGGAGGTGGCCGACAACAGCCCGGAGATCCCGCTCGCGATCAAGCGCGATGAGCTCGACGAGGGTGGGCGGGGGCTGATTCTCGTCAATGCCGTCACCGACGACTGGGGCGTGGTGAAGCGCTGGGACGGCACGGGGAAGACCGTGTGGTTCGAGTGCGTCGACCGGAAGAAGGCGACGGGGGACCGTGCCCGGTTCAGCCCGCGGCCTCCGACAGGACCGCGTCCGTGAACGGGGTCCACGCCTCCGACGCCCACGGCCCGAAGGCCCGGTCCGTCAGCGCGACGCAGGCGAGCCCGGCCACCGGGTCGATCCACAGGAACGTACCCGACTGGCCGAAGTGGCCGAAGGTCGCAGGCGAGGAGGAAGCGCCCGTCCAGTGCGGGGACTTGGCGTCGCGGATCTCGAAGCCGAGGCCCCAGTCGTTCGGGTTCTGGTGGCCGTAGCCCGGCAGGACGCCCTTGAGGCCGGGGTGGACCACGCTCTGGGCTTCGAGGACCGTACGGGGGTCGAGGAGGCGGGGGGCCTGGACCTCGGCGGCGAAACGGACCAGGTCGTCCACGGTGGAGACGCCGTCGCGGGCGGGGGAGCCGTCGAGTGACGTGGACGTCATGGCCAGCGGCTCCAGGACGGCCTGGCGCAGGTACTCCGCGAACGGGATGCCGGACGCCTTGGCGATGTGGTCGCCGAGCACCTCGAAGCCCGCGTTGGAGTAGAGGCGGCGCTCGCCGGGAGGGGCTGTCACCCGGTGCTCGTCGAAGGCGAGGCCGCTGGTGTGGGCCAGGAGGTGGCGCACCGTGGAGCCCTCGGGCCCGGCCGGTTCGTCCAGCTCGACGGCGCCCTCCTCGTACGCCACCAGCGCCGCGTAGGCCGCGAGCGGCTTGGTGACCGAGGCGAGGGGGAAGCGGTGGGCGGTCGGCCCGTGCGTACCGAGGACGGTGCCGTCCGCCCGTACGACGGCGGCCGCCGCGGTCGGGACGGGCCAGGTGTCGATGATCCGCAAGCTCTCCATGGACCCGAGCCTAACGTTCGCCGCCCCGGACCCCGTACCGCGTCCGAAAGGTGACGAAGTCGCCAACTCCCGCCGCTTCGGCCGACTACTGTGCGGAGGCGTAGCGCTGCGCACCGCAGCCGTCCGAGGAGGTTTCCATGTCCATCGAGTCCCCCTGCGGCCCCCAGCACGCTCCCGCCGGCGATGTGGGCGCGGCGCTCATGCTGATCGACTCCCGGCTCAGGAGCATCCACGAGGGCAACACCGAGAGCGACGCCGAACAGCAGGCGATGATGGCGCAGTTCACCGAGTCGCTGGGTCCCCAGGGGGCCGAGGACCTGCTGGACGGCGTGTGCACGCTGATCTACATGTATATGACGTGGCTGCGGAAGGCCCACGAGGACCACGACAAGGACGTCATCGAGTACGTGGTCCCGACGCTCGTGGCCTCGATGCGCATGATGCCCAGGAGCATCCGCCCCGAGGCCGTCCCCACCATGGCGGGCCTGGTCATCGCCGCGGGCACCGGTCTGAGCCCCAGCCTGTGGCGCAAGCAGTACGGGGACTGGACGGAGGCGGAGATGACGCCCCTGGAGGCCACCGCCTTCCTGCTCGCGGAGCACATCAACCGCATCGCCGACGACGCCGACTTCGCCACCCGGGTGATCACCGACGCGCTGACCCGGGCGGAGGAGGAGCTCTGACGCCTCCTTCTCCTGTCGGCCGCGCTTGCTTCGAGTGCACTCCAAGGATTTAGCGTGGAGGCATGACGGTGATCGACGGAACGTCCCGGAGCACTCCCGCGACCGGCGCACAGCCGCAGCCCTCCCCGGGGGTGAAGGCCTGTGCGGCCGCCCCCCGGCAGCATCCCCGGCCCGAGGGCAAGGACAGCTACACGATCAGCGAGGTCGTCGCCTTCACCGGGCTCACCGCGCACACCCTGCGCTGGTACGAACGGATCGGGCTGATGCCCCACGTCGACCGCTCGCACACCGGCCAGCGCCGCTTCTCCAACCGCGACCTGGACTGGCTGGCCTTCGTCGGCAAGCTGAGGCTGACCGGAATGCCCGTCGCCGACATGGTGCGGTACGCGGAGCTGCTGCGCGAGGGTGAGCGCACCTTCGAGGAGCGGCAGGAGCTGCTGGAGTCCACCCGCCGTGACGTGATCACGCGCATCGCGGAGCTCCACGACACCCTCGCCGTCCTCGACCACAAGATCGAGTTCTACGCTGGCGCCCGCAAGGCGCCGGAAAGGCGCAGCGCCTGATGACCGACAACGACACGAACACGATCGCCACCGTCGAGCTGGGCGGTGGAGGGCCGCAGGTCGGCGTCCAGGGCCTCGGCTGCATGGGCATGAGCGAGTTCTACGGGGAGACCGACGAGGTCTCCGCCCGGGACACCCTCGACGCGGCGCTGGAAGCGGGCGTCACGCTCTTCGACACCGCCGACATCTACGGGCGCGGGGCCAACGAGGAGTTCCTCGCCCCGTTCGTCGGGGCCCACCGCGACGAGATCACCCTCGCCACCAAGTTCGCCATCGAGCGGACGGACGACCCGCGGCACCGGGCGGTCCGCAACGACCCCGCGTACATCCGCACCGCCGTCGAGGCGAGCCTGCGCCGGCTGAACACCGACGTCATCGACCTCTACTACATGCACCGCCGCGACCCGGCCGTCCCGCTCGCCGAATCGGTCGGCGCGATGGCCGAGCTGGTCCAGCAGGGCAAGGTCAAGCAGCTCGGACTGAGCGAGGTGACCGGACCCGAGCTGCGCGAGGCGCACGCCGTGCACCCGATCGCCGCCCTCCAGTCGGAGTGGTCCCTCTTCAGCCGGGACGTGGAGAAGAGCGCGGTCGGCGCGGCGGCGGAGCTGGGCGTCACGCTCGTGCCGTACTCGCCGCTCGGCCGGGGCTTCCTCACCGGGGCCTTCACCGACGCGGGCAAGGAGCTGTCCGAGGGCGACTACCGTACGTACCAGCCCCGCTTCACCGGTGACAACGCCCGTACGAACGCGGCCCTGCTGGAGCCGGTCCACAAGATCGCCGCCGCGCACGGGGTGACGGCCGCACAGGTGGCCCTCGCCTGGGTGCACCAGCGGGCGCGGGTGCACGGTCTGACGGTGGTCCCGATCCCCGGCACCCGTAAGCGCAGCCGCCTGCTGGAGAACGTGGCGGCGACCCGGCTGACGCTGACGGGCGAGGAACTGGCCCTGCTGGAGCCGATCGCGGGGCGGGTGGCGGGGGACCGATACCCGGACATGAGCAGTACGTCGGCGGCGCGGGAGTAGGCACGGGGAGGGGGCGTGAGTTCGTCGCTACCGCCTGGTTCATGAAAGTCATCACGGCCAAGCACTCCCGACGCCCCCTCATACCAGCCCCAGCGCGAACACCGCGAACCCCGCCGCCAGCGCCCCCGCCAGCGCGCGGCGGGCGTTCGCGGCGCGGGTGCCCGCCGCCCAAGGGGCGTCGAAGCGGCGTGCGTACCGGGCGATCAGCACCAGCAGCCCCGCGAACACCGGCAGCCACAGCACCCGGGCCAGGATCCAGCCCACCGTGTCCGGCCCGGTCGTCAGCCCCGCCACCGCCGCCGCACCGTCACCCAGCAGCGAGGCCGGTACGGCGGCGGCCAGCATCGCGCTCTGGTGCCAGCACAGGATGGTCATCGCGGACAGGTTGACCACGACGACCGGCGCCCACAGCAACGGCCTGCGCAACGCCCGCCCCAGCCGGTCCCGCAGCAGGATCGCCGCCCCGCTCTGGGCCGCCGCCAGCGCCACCACCAGCAGCGACGGCGGGTGGGAGTTGGTCCGCACCTCGCCCGGCACGCCGACCATGGATGCCGGGTAGTGGAAGACCAGCAGCAGTACGGCGAAGAGGACCCCGCCCCCGACGAGCAGCAGCCGCGCCCCCCGCTTCCCGATCCGCCCCTCGCCCCATGAGACACCGAGCTGGTAGGCGAAGAGCCACCCGGGCAGGATGTTCAGCACGCTCAGCCAGGACGGCATCGCCTCGGCGAAGGGCCCGTACCGCAGGAAGTCCACCACCGCGACCGACCCCAGCAGCGGCAGCGCGGCCCACCCGCCGAGCCTTCGCGCGAGGCGGACACAGAGCGGGGTGAGCGCGGTGACCACCGTGTACACCCCGACGAACCAGAGCGGCTGGATCACCAGCGTCGACCCCGTACGCAGGGTGTCGCCCGGTATGCCGAGCCAGGACAGCGCGGCCAGCAGCACCGCCCACACGGCGGCCACCCCGAGCACCGGCCTGCCGAGCCGGACCAGCCGCCCGCGCAGCCAGGCGGCCGTGGTCGAGGGCCGGCGGTGGTAGGAGAGGACCGAGGCGTACCCGCCGACCAGGAAGAAGATCCCCAGCATCTGGAGCACCCAGCTGAGCGGGGCGAAGGCCCCGAACGTCGAGAGCGGGCTCGCGTTGTGCAGCCCGTCCGCGTCGAGCCGGAAGCCGCCGAGCATCCAGTGGCCGAGCGGCACGGCGAGCAGCGCGAGGGCGCGCAGGCCGTCGATGGCCCGGTCCCGGTGGGCGGGGGTGGCGGCCTCGACGCGGGCGGCGAGCTGATGCGTACGCGTACGTGTGTGGGTGTGGGTGTGGGTGTGGGTGCTCATCGGGCCGCACCTTCCATGACGCCTTCCACGGCGGCGGTTCCCCGGGCGATCACCGCGAAGGACCGGAGCGAGTCCGTGCCGGGGGCGAAGTAGCCGGCGTGGCCCTGGGCGTCCTCGGCCGGTATGCGGCGGGCCCCGAACGCCGGATCGGTGGGGTCGGCGCCATGGCCGAGCCCGGCGAACCGCACGCTCGGCACGTCGTCTATCCAGTCCGTCGGGGCCTTCGCCGCCCACACCCGGGCCCGCGTCCGCAGTGCGTCCACATCGTCGGCCCGCATGCCGGGGGAGCCGAGGACCACCACGTCGGTCGCGGACAGGCGGTGCGCGGCGAGCCCGCAGACGACGGAGCCGTAACTGTGGCAGAAGACGGCGGGTTCGGGCAGCCCGTCGGCGGTCAGCCCCTCCGTGAACCGCTCCAGCCGCCCGGCGCCCGCCTCCGCGAGCCGCCCGGTCGCGGCGTCGATGCCGACGCCGACGGGGGTGGTGTACCCGGCCCAGGCGATGACGGCGGTGCCCGGACCGGCCGCCGTGTGCAGGGTCCTGGCCATGCCGCGCGGGGCCCCGTGGGCGGCGACCTTCCGGTCGAAGGTCCCGGCGTCGTTGTCGGACCCCGGCACCACCACCGAGACGCGGCGGGCCGCGCGCAGGTCCCCGAAGACCTCGGCGACCTGGCCGCGCCCCCGCGGATCGAACGCGAGGATCTGGCGGCCGGGCGCGGCGAGCGAACGGTAGCGGGGGCCGTCGGCGGCGGCGAGGGCGAGGGTGTTGGCGCGGTAACGCAGCTCAAGGGGTGCACCGTCGAGGTTGCCGACGACGGACGGGTGCCGTATGGCGAGGAGTTGGCGCTCCTGCGCGGTCAAGTCCGCGAAGAAGGCGGCTACTTCGGCGGGCGCGGAGCGTTCCGGATCGGGCAGCTCCTCGCCCAGCGATCGGTCCGCCCGCCATGACGTGGTGCCCGGCGGCGGCCCGGTCAGCGCCTGCTGCGCATCCCCCGAAACCCAGCCTGCCGTCCCCGTCACCACACTGGTGGCCAGTGCCAGCGTGACCACGGTCCTCGCGTATCGGCGCATCGTGCCCCTCCCTCTTCGCCGTCACACCGATCGGTGCGACCGGGAGGAAGGTAGGAAGAGGGTGGGTGAGGGGGCGTCACACCCGGGGGCCAACTGCGGAGTGCTACTGGGGTAGGGGGTGGGGGAGACGGCTCCGTACGGAGGAGGAGACACGACCCCGAGCCGGGCCGAGGTCTCGAGGTCTCGGGGGCCGGAGTGTCTACCGCAAGGAGGCGTCAGGCCCCCCGTGCACCTGGCACGGAGGGGGCGTCAGGCGCCCGCGCACTCCGGCGCAGGAAGGCGTCAGACCCCCCGCGCACCTGGCACGGAGAGGGCGCAGGCCCCCGCGTACCCCGACGCAGAGAAGGGGCCAGGCCCCCAGGGATAGGTCCCCGTGCACACCGGCGCGCAGAAGGCGTCAGGCCCCCGCGTCCCCCGGTGTCACCAGCCCCGACTCGTACGCGAAGATCACCGCCTGCGCCCGGTCCCGCAGGTCCAGCTTGGCCAGCACCCGCCCGATGTGCGTCTTCACGGTCTGCTCGGCCAGCACGAGCCGCCCCGCGATCTCCTGGTTCGACAGCCCCCGGGCGATCAGCTCCAGGACCTCCGTCTCGCGCGGGGTCAGCCCGTTCAGCCGCAGGGCCTGCCCGCCGCGGGTCGCCCCCGAGGGCCGCTGCGCCGCGAAGTCCGCGATCAGCCGCCGCGTCACCGAGGGCGCCAGCAGCGCGTCGCCCGCCGCCACCACCCGTACCGCCGCGATCAGATCGGCGGGCGGGGCGTCCTTCAGCAGGAACCCGGAGGCCCCGGCGCGCAGCGCCTCGTACACGTAGTCGTCCACGTCGAACGTCGTCAGCATCAGCACCTTCGGCCGGTGCACCACCCCCACCGGGGGGTTCAACAGCTCGCGGGCGGCGGCCAGTCCGTCCATCTCCGGCATCCGCACGTCCATCAGGACCACATCCGGGTGCTGGTGGCGGCTGACGTCCACGCCCTGCCGGCCGTCCGCCGCCTCGCCCACCACGTCGATGTCGCTCTGCGCCGACAGCAGCGCCGCGAACCCCGCCCGCACCATGGCCTGGTCGTCGACGATGATCACGCGGATGGTCACAGATCCTCCGGAGGCAGGGGGGTGGGCGGCGAGGTGGCCGGGGGCAGCGGCATCCGGGCCGCGACCCGGAACCCGCCGTCGGGCAGCGGGCCGGTGTCCAGCGTGCCGCCGGTCAACCGTACGCGCTCACGCATCCCGACCAGCCCGTGCCCGGTCCCGCTCGTCTCCAGCGGTGAACCGCGGGTGGCGGCGGGCCCGTTGACGACCAGCACGAGAAGGTGGCCCTTGTCCGGCGCGACCAGGACCCGGGTGCGGGCCCCCGGCGCGTGCCGCACCACATTGGCCAGGGCCTCCTGCACGATCCGGTACGCGGACAGGTCCACCGCCGGCGGCACCTCGCCCAGCCTCGAGATCAGCTCCGCGCTCAGCGACAACTGGGCCGGCAGCCCCGCCCGTACCGTCGCCTCCACCAGCTGCTGGAGCCGGTCGATACCCGGCTGCGGCGCCCGGTCGCCCTCCGTGCCGTCGCTGCGCAGCACCGACAGCAGCCGCCGCATCTCGCCCAGCGACTCCCGTGCGGCCGCCGCGATGGCCGTGAACTCCTCCTCGGCGGCCTTCGGCAGCCCGCTGATCCGGTACGGGGCGGAGTCCGCCTGCACGGTGATCACCGACATGTGGTGGGCGACCACGTCGTGCAGCTCGCGCGCGATCCGGGTCCGTTCCTCCAGCAGCGTGCGCTGGGCCCGCTCGGTCTCGCTGATCGTCTCCTGCTCGGCGAGCCGGCGCTGTGCCTCGCTCCTCTCCCGTACCGCCCCGCCGATGACGAGCACCACCGCGCCGAGGATCGTCAGCAGCAGGGCGCTGCCGCTGCTGCGGTCCGGTGCGATCAGGTGCAGCAGGGCTCCGGTGGCGCCCGTGACCATCCAGACGGCGATCACGGTCCGCCGGGTCTCACGCAGCCCGAGCGCCAGCAGCAGGAAGAGGTAGGCGACGATCCCCGGCGGGGTCCACGGCCAGACATCCAGCCGGTCGGAGGGCTGCGCCAGCAGCACGAGCGCGCCCAGGACGTCGGCGGGGAAGATGATCCACCACGCCTGGAGGGGCCGGTGGGCCAGCATCAACAGCGGCGCCGCCTGGGCCACACCGAGCGCCCCGGCCAGCGCGCCGGGGACGCCGTACTGCGTGGTCAGGACGGTGATCGTGACCGGGATGAAGGTCGCGGTCAGCGCGAGGACCACGCCGTACGGGAGCAGCCGCTGCCAGAGTTTCGGAGCGTGGGCCAGCAGCGGCGTGGACGGATGGGACGCGTGGGACAGCCCGTGGGCGAGCTCGCGCAGATTGCGGCGGGCGGCGCTCAACAGGCCGTCGGCGGGCGGCAGAGGCCCGGCGGGGGAAGTGGACATGGCCGGATCAGCCTAGGCAGGTGGCCGGGGTCCGGGCGTCATACCGGGGTGCCGAACGGCCCGCCGCGCCCTGATACCCCGGTACGGGGTCCCAGCTCCGCGAGCGGCCGCACGGCCCGGTGCGGAGGCCCCCCCCCGGGGGTTCGCAGCTACCTGAGCAGCCGCGCACCCGGCACGAGCGCACCCGGCACGAGCACACGCAGCACGAGCGCACCCAGCACGAGCGCACCCGGCACGAGTGCACCCGGCACGAGCGTTCACAGCTCCGCGAGCAGCTGCGCCTTCTTCGCGCTGTACTCGTCGTCCGTCACCAGCCCCGCCTGATGCAGTTCACCGAGGTGATGTATCCGCTCGGCGATGTCCGCCGGATCGCGCCGCCCGGCGTTCACCAGGACCGGCGCCGGGACGGCCGGAGCGCTCTGGGTCCGGCGTACGGATTCCAGTACGGCGGCGGCGAAGGGCAGCGACTCGTGCACCGGGCCGTACCCCAGGCCGAAAAGGACCGCCGCCGGGTCCTGGTCCGCCGGGGCGACGCGGCTGACCGAGGCAGGCGTGCCGTGCACGGTGATGCCCGCCGCTTCGAGGCCGGAGGTGACGGGCCCGTGCAGGTCACCCAGGCTGCCACCGGTGCGGTGGTCGGCCGGGACGGCCGCGCGGGGCACCAGGCGGAGGTAGCCGTCCAGGGCCTCGGGGGAGCGCCACTCGATTCCGGCCAGTTCGCTCACCCGCCACGTCTGGTCGCCGGCCTTCCACTTGGCGCTGGAGGCCCCCGTCCAGAACCACCGGAAGGAGACCCGCTCCCCGTCGAAACCGGCTCGCCCGTCGTACGCCTTGAACTGTATCGGCGCCTCGGGGGCGGCGATCATGAAGCGGTCGGCGGGCTCGTCGGACGCGGGGCCCAGACAGGACCGCAGCTCGTCCGCGTAATACTCCGCGAGCAGCTCCCGCTCCGCCGGAAGCACCAGGCGGTAGGGGTCGCACCCCTCCTTGAGCTGCCCCGCGGCAGCCTCCAGGAGCGGGTCGGCACCCGGTCTGGGCACGACACGCAGAACCACCGTGTCCCGCTTGCCCGGGGTCAGCGTCACCGACGACAGCGCAGCATGCGGGATGCGGCGCTCCCGCAGGCTCTGCAGGAGCTTCGGCGTGCGGATACCCCGTTCGAAGCGGATGAGCACGGAGTCGGTGTCGAACTCCCAGGTGGCATGAATTCCGGCCAGCACATCACCCATGTGCCTCATCGTATGCGGCACAGGCTCGCACGTCCCCCCTCGGCGTAAGTCGCAATTAATCGGCTTGTCATGGGGCTCTACGCGCGTCAGCCCTCCCGTTCACCGGAAATACCACGGTGGCAAGCGCCATCGGCGGTTGCACAGCGGACCGAACCGTATGCGCCGACGCCGATCGCGGCGAGGTTGCCGAGGCTCTCGGTGCCGGGTTCGAAGTAGCCGCTGTGGCCCGCGGCCCCGGCCGCCGAGACCAGCCGGGCGCCGAAGGCCGGGTCGACCGGGTCGGCGCCGTGCCCGATGCCGCCGAACTCCAGGTGCGGCACGTCCCGGATCCAGTCGTCCCGGTCCCGCATCGCCCAGATCCGGGCGCCGGTCTCCAGCCGGGCGGCGCTGTCGGCCCGCATGCCGGGGGAGCCGGCGACCGCGATGTCGGCCACCCGGCCGGGGGCCTCTCCGGCGGCCACCCCGCACACCACGGAGCCGTAGCTGTGGCAGAACAGGGAGACGGCGGACCTGCCGGGCAACGCCCTCACCAGCGCGTTCAGCCGTACGGCACCCTCCGCCGCGCGCCCGCCGAGCATCGCGTCCATGCCGAGTCCGGCCGGGGCGGTGTAGTCGGCCCAGGCGATGACCGCGGTGCGGGTGGCGGGGGCGGCCGCGCGCTCCGCCCGGTACAGGGACTTGGCCATGCCGACGGGCGCGGAGTTGACGCGGTGGCTCCGCTCCAGCGTGAGGAGGTCGGTGTCGACGCCGGGGACGACCACGGAGACCCGGGAGGCCCGGTCGAGGTCGCCGAACACCTCGGCTGCGCGGCCCCTGCCGGACGGGTCGAAGGCCAGGATCTGGCGGTCCTTCGCGAGCATCGACCGGAAGCGGGCCGTCCGCCGGGCCGCCTCGTCGCGGCCGGCCACCGTGAGCGTCTCGTCGTACGTACGCCGCTTCTCCACGGCCACCGCCTGTCTCAGCGCCAGCCGGTTGGCGTGGTAGCGCAGGGCGACCGGGACGCCGTTCAGGTTCCCCACGACCGAGGGGTACTTGCCGGCGAGCGCGCGTCGCTGCCCCGAGGTGAGCGTGGCGAAGAAGTGAGCGGTCAGGTGGGCGGGCGCCCCGACCTCCGGCAGCGCACGGCCCGCCAGCCGGTCCCGCGCCCAGGAGGCGAGGGCCAGCTCGTGCGGCCCGTCGGCGTGGCGATGCCGTACGGCGGACCAGCCGGTGGTCGCCAGTATCACGAACACCACCGCGACGGCGAGCAGGGCGCGCCAGGCGTTCAGCGTGGGGGAGGAGTCGAAGGAAGTCACCGCGCCACACACTAGGAGACCTGCGCGGACGGCCGTGATCCAGGTGAGCGACGTCACCCGGCCGCGACGGATTCACCCGAAATTCTTCACACCGGGTTACGGCACGGCGCTGTCCGTCGACCGCCGCCAGTCGCCCGCCAGCGCCGGGACGAGCTGGTCCAGGTACTCCTCCGTGAGGTCGCGCAGGGCCTCCACGCTCGGGTCGTGGCCCTGCCCCCACAGCTGGCCGGTCACCCGCATCACCCCGGAGAAGGCGGCGACGGCCACCCGCGGCCGGGGGTCCTTCGTCACGTCGAGCCCCTCGCGCTCCGCGATCAGCTCGGCGATCTGGTTCTCCAGGGCGATACCGCGCCGCATGTGGGCGGCGAGCAGGGAGGGGGTCGACTCGATCATCTGGAACGTCCGCATGTGGAGGTCGACCGTGATGACCTCCTCGATCGCCTCACCGATGCTGTTCCAGGCGCAGAGCACCGCCCGGCGCATGGCCTCGAAGGGGGCCTCGCAGGCGGGGCGGCGGCGCAGCTCCGCGAGGAGGCGGGACTCGACCATCTCCTGTACGGCGAAGGTGATGTCCTCCTTGCTCGCGAAGTAGCGGAAGAAGGTGCGCTGGGAGACGTCGACCGCCTCGACGATCTCGTCGACGGTCGTCCGCTCGTACCCCTGGGTGGTGAAGAGTTCGAGGGCGGCGTGCAGCAGGGCGTCACGGGTGCGCTGCTTCTTGCGCTCACGCAGGCCGGGCCGGGCCGCGGCTCTCTGCCCGTGGGTCACGTACCAGCCCTCTTTCCGATCATTTGTCCAGGTCAGCTTACCTGTGAGCTACGCGACAGTTACTGTCTCGTGAATGCGTTTGTCAACTGTCAGCGGCTGTCACTAGTCTCCGCGTATGACTAGTCAGACCACCGTCGAGAAGGCGCCTCGGGAACCGGAAGACGGCCCCGTACCCGCCGCGGCCAAGGGGCTTCGCGGCCACCCCTGGCTGACCCTGTTCGCCGTCGCCATCGGCGTGATGATGGTCGCGCTCGACGGCACGATCGTCGCCATCGCGAACCCCGCCATCCAGAAGGACCTCGGCGCCACGCTCGCCGACGTCCAGTGGATCACCAACGGCTATCTGCTCGCCCTCGCCGTCGCCCTGATCACCGCGGGCAAGCTCGGTGACCGCTTCGGCCACCGTCAGACCTTCCTGATCGGCATCGCGGGCTTCGCGCTCTCCTCCGCCGCGATCGGTCTCTCCAGCGAGATCGCGCTGGTCATCCTCTTCCGCGTCCTCCAGGGCCTCTTCGGCGCCCTGCTGATGCCGGCCGCGCTCGGTCTGCTGCGCGCCACCTTCCCCGCCGAGAAGCTGAACATGGCCATCGGTATCTGGGGCATGGTCATCGGGGCGTCCACCGCGGGCGGCCCCATCGTCGGCGGTCTGCTCGTCGAGCACGTCAGCTGGCAGTCGGTCTTCTTCATCAACGTGCCGGTCGGCGTCGTCGCGCTCGTCTTCGGCCTGGTGATCCTCAAGGACCACCGCGCCGCCAACGCGCCGCGCTCCTTCGACATCCTCGGCATCGTGCTGCTCTCGGGCGCGATGTTCTCCCTCATCTGGGGCATCATCAAGGCCGGTGAGTCCTGGGGCTGGGGCGGCGTCTGGACCTGGGTCTTCCTCGGCATGGCCGCCGGGCTCTTCTTCGCCTTCGGCCTCTGGCAGACCAGGGTCAGGGAGCCGCTGGTCCCGCTGGCGATGTTCCGCTCCGTCCCGTTGACGGCCGGCGCCATCCTCATGGTGCTGATGGCGTTCGCCTTCATGGGCGGCCTCTTCTTCGTGACGTTCTTCCTCCAGGGCGTCCACGGCCTGAGCCCGGTCGACAGCGGTCTGCGCCTGCTGCCGCTGACGGCCATGATGATCGTCTCCTCGCCGGTCGCCGGTCTGCTGATCACCAAGTTCGGCCCCCGTGTCCCGCTGGTCGGCGGCATGCTGTGCACGGCCACCGCGATGTTCGGCATGACGACGCTCAGCGAGTCCACCGGCACCTTCGCCATGTCCCTCTGGTTCGCCCTGCTCGGCTGCGGCCTCGCCCCGGTCATGGTCGGCGCCACCGAGGTCATCGTCGGCAACGCGCCCCTGGAGCTCTCCGGCGTGGCCGGCGGCCTCCAGCAGGCCGCCATGCAGGTCGGTGGCGCGCTCGGCACCGCCGTCCTCGGCGCGGTCATGTCCTCCAAGGTCAGCTCCGACTTCGCGAGCAACTGGACGGCCGCGGGCCTGCCCGGCGAGCCGGAGCAGGGTCTGGAGAAGGCCGCCGAGTTCGGCATGGTCCCGGTCGACGCGCTCTCCCAGGCCCCCGGCATGACGCCGGACGTCATCGGCGTCATCAGCAGCGTCATCCACGACACCTTCATGTCCGGCATGGGCCTGGCCTTCACCGTCGCGGGCTGCGTCGGCGTCGTCGCGGCCCTGGTCGCCACCCTCACCAAGCGCGGCGCGAACGCCGAGGCGGGCGCCGGAGTGGGCCACATCTAGGAAGTGGACCGGTTACGGGGGTTTTCCCCCGTACGCCGTCAACACCGCGCACACCACAGCCCCGCCGAATCCTTTCGGCGGGGCTGTCGCCTATCAGGGTGGCGTGGGCCGTTCCCCTCTTCCCCGGGCCCCGCCTCGCTGGTCAGGCTGGCCGGGACAGCGCCCGCGCCACCATCCGGCGCGGCGCACGACCACGGGGGTTGATCCACCATGCGCACCATCCGTACCGACCGCACCAGCGGCCCGTCCCGCACCTCTCGCCCGTCCCGCACGGCCCGTACGACCACTCTCGCCGCGGGCCTGGCCGTCACGGCCCTCACCGCGCTCGTCCCGCAGGCGCTCGCCCAGGACCGGACGGCCGCCGCCCCGGCCACGCCGGCGGACGTCCGGCTCGGCACCTGCGAGGCGGGCCGGCTCTGCCTCTGGAAGAAGCCCGACTTCACGGGCGCCCGGCAGACGTACGAGCTCTCCACCGTCGACATCGAGAGCTGCACCCCGCTCCCCAAGGGCGGCGACGCCCAGTCCCTGGCCAACCGCACCGGGCGGCCCGTCACCACCTACCAGTCGGCCGAATGCCGGGAGACGGGCGAGTTCGAGACGTACCCGGGCGGCGGGACCTGGCTGCCCCGCTCCCCGTACCAGGTAAGGGCGTTCAAGATCTGGGAGAACTGAGCCCGCACCTGCCGGACGCGCCGAAGGGCGGTGACGCACACGCGTCACCGCCCTTCGTGAACCGCTCCGCTTACGCGTCGCCGCCCGCCGCGCCCGGATCGGCCGCGGCCACATCCAGGAGGTCGTAACGGTCCAGCGCCTTCTTCAGGGCCGACCGGTCGATCTTCCCTTCCTTCGCGAGCTCGGTGAGGACCGCCAGGACGATCGACTGCGCGTCGATGTGGAAGAACCGGCGGGCCGCACCCCGGGTGTCGGCGAAGCCGAACCCGTCCGCACCCAGCGACTGGTACGGACCGGGCACCCAGCGCGCGATCTGGTCCGGCACCGAACGCATCCAGTCCGAGACCGCCACGAACGGGCCCTGCGCCCCTTCGAGCTTCTTCGTCACGTACGGGACGCGCTGCTCCTCCTCCGGGTGGAGCAGGTTGTACCGCTCCACGTCCACGGCCTCGCGCCGCAGTTCGTTCCAGGAGGTCGCCGACCAGACGTCCGCCTTGACGTTCCACTCCTCGGCGAGGATCCTCTGCGCCTCGACGGCCCACGGGACCGCCACACCGGACGCCAGGATCTGCGCCGGGATCTCGCCCGCCTCACCCTGCTTGAAGCGGTAGACACCCTTGAGGATGCCCTCCGCGTCCACGTTCTCGGGCTCGGCCGGGTGCTGGATCGGCTCGTTGTAGACCGTGAGGTAGTAGAAGACGTCCTCGTCGGCCTCGCCGTACATCCGGCGCAGCCCGTCCTGCATGATGTGCGCGATCTCGTACCCGAAGGCCGGGTCGTAGGCGACACAGCCCGGGTTGGTCGAGGCGAGCAGCTGCGAGTGGCCGTCCGCGTGCTGGAGACCCTCACCGGTCAGCGTCGTACGCCCGGCGGTCGCGCCCAGCACGAAACCGCGCGAGAGCTGGTCGGCCATCTGCCAGAACTGGTCACCGGTGCGCTGGAACCCGAACATCGAGTAGAAGACGTACACCGGGATCAGCGGCTCGCCGTGCGTCGCGTACGCCGAACCGGCGGCGATCAGCGAGGCCGTGCAGCCCGCCTCGGAGATGCCGTCGTGCAGCATCTGGCCCGTCGGCGACTCCTTGTACGCGAGCAGCAGATCGCGGTCCACCGCCTCGTACTGCTGCCCCAGCGGGTTGTAGATCTTCGCGCTCGGGAAGAACGCGTCCATGCCGAAGGTGCGGTACTCGTCGGGGGCGATCAGCACGAACCGCTTGCCGATCTCCTTGTCCCGCATGAGGTCCTTCAGGATGCGGACGAACGCCATGGTGGTGGCGATCGACTGCGTACCCGAACCCTTCTTCGCAGCCGCGTACGTCTTCTCCTCGGGCTGCGGCAGGGGCTTCGCACGCACCACCCGGGTCGGCACATAGCCGCCCAGACCGTTGCGGCGGTCGTGCATGTACTGGATCTCCTCCGAGTCGCGGCCCGGGTGGTAGTAGGGCGGGTGGCCCTCGTCCAGCTGCTTGTCGGTGATCGGGATGTGCAGCCGGTCGCGGAACCGCTTGAGGTCCTCGACCGTGAGCTTCTTCATCTGGTGGGTCGCGTTGCGGCCCTCGAAGTTCGGCCCCAGCGTCCAGCCCTTGACCGTCTGCGCGAGGATCACGGTCGGCTGGCCCTTGTGGGCCTTGGCCGCCGCGTAGGCCGCGTAGACCTTCCTGTGGTCGTGCCCGCCGCGCCCCAGGTGCAGGATCTGCTGGTCGGTCATGTCCTTGACCATCTCGCGCAGGCGCGGGTCGTCACCGAAGAAGTGCTCGCGGATGTACGAGCCGGTCTCGGTGGCGTACGTCTGGAACTGCCCGTCCGGCGTGGTGTTCAGCTTGTTGACCAGGATGCCCGTGCGGTCCTGCGCCAGCAGCGGGTCCCAGGAGCGGTCCCAGACCAGCTTGATGACGTTCCAGCCGGCGCCCCGGAACTGCGACTCCAGCTCCTGGATGATCTTCCCGTTGCCGCGCACCGGGCCGTCGAGCCGCTGGAGGTTGCAGTTGACGACGAACGTCAGGTTGTCCAGGTTCTCGCGGGCGGCGATGGACAGCTGCCCCAGCGACTCGGGCTCGTCCATCTCGCCGTCGCCCAGATACGCCCAGACGTGCGACTTGGAGGTGTCGGCGATGCCGCGCGCCTCCATGTAGCGGTTCATCCGCGCCTGGTAGATCGCGCCGAGCGGGCCGAGGCCCATCGAGACGGTCGGGAACTCCCAGAAGTCCGGCATCAGCCGCGGGTGCGGGTAGCTGGACAGCCCGTTCGGCGCCTTCGACTTCTCCTGGCGGAACCCGTCGAGCTGGGCCTCGCTCAGCCGGTCCAGCAGGAACGCGCGGGCGTAGATCCCCGGGGACGCGTGCCCCTGGAAGAAGATCTGGTCGCCGCCGTCGCCCTGGTCCTTGCCCCGGAAGAAGTGGTTGAAGCCCACGTCGTACAGCGAGGCGGAGGAGGCGAAGGTGGCGATGTGGCCGCCGACGCCGATCCCGGGGCGCTGGGCCCGCGAGACCATCACGGCCGCGTTCCAGCGGGTCGCGTTGAGAACCTTGCGCTCGATCTCCTCGTCGCCGGGGAAGAACGGCTCGTCCTTCGTGGCGATCGTGTTCACGTAGTCCGTGCTGCGCATCTCCGGCACGGCGACGCGCTTCTCGCGCGCCCGCTCGATGAGGCGGAGCATCAGGTAGCGGGCACGCTCACGGCCTCGCTCGTCGACGGCGGCGTCGAGGGAGTCGAGCCATTCCTGGGTCTCTTCGGGATCAAAATCCGGGACCTGGCTCGGAAGGCCGCCAATGATGATCGGGTTGCGATCGGATCCGGAAGCCACACTGTTCCTTCGCTGTTCGGTGGTGCTCTGCGGGGTCTGTTACGGGGAACGTACCCCCGGGACAACTGTGTGTGCGCCGCCTCCATCGTGCTACCGCGAAGGCCCGAACGTCATCTCTACCGTGGGGTAACCCCGAGGTTCCGAAAAATCTCCGGCGGGGCACGGGTATGGGCAGTACGCGGCGGGGTACGGGCAAACCGCAACCATACGCCCAAGCCGTCCAAGCGTTCCCAAAGGTGTTCGACTCCGATTGCCGGAGCGAAACGGCATAAGCTGAGGAAGGACGTAAACGGATGGGGTGACTTTGCGAAGCCCCGGAGGGACAGGCCCAGGCCCCGGAGAGACATGCGGGAGTCTGCGGTGACGTGGCAGGGAACGTCACCGTTTAGGCGGTCTCGCACGCCGGGTACTTGCGCGATTCGCCGGGCCCGTGTGGACTACGGCCTACGCCCCGCGCACGCGCGTGGCTGCAGCATTTTCCGAAGACATGATCAGGAGGCAACCCGTGAGCGCGACCGCGGACCACGCGGAGGAGCGGACCAACCCGGCAGCACGCCTGGGGTTCGAGCCCGGACAGGTGGTCCAGGAGATCGGCTACGACGACGACGTCGAGCTGGAGCTCCGTGAGGGCATTGAGGCCACTATCGGCCAGGAACTCGTCGACGAGGAGTACGACGACGTCGCAGACGTCGTCCTGCTCTGGTTCCGCGACGAGGACGGCGACCTTACGGACGCGCTGGTGGATGCCATTGGTCTGCTCGAGGACGGCGGTACGGTCTGGCTGATGACGCCGAAGACCGGCCGTGACGGCTACGTCGAACCGAGCGACATCAATGAGGCTGCCCAGACGGCCGGTCTCGCCCAGACCAAGAGCATCAGCGCCGGCAAGGACTGGACGGGCAGCCGTCTGGTCACCCCCAAGGGGGCCAAGGCCAAGCGCTGAGTCACTCACTGGACCACCCGGGGCCCCCGGCGGCGCTCACGCGCGGCCGGGGGCCTTCGTACGCGCCTTTCCGGCCGTGCGTAGGGTGGGGGTCACCCGGACGGACGGATACGTACGAACGGATGCGTACGAGCGGAGGCCGGGACGTGAGAAGCGGCGGAAGGGAAACCTGCTCCATGGCGATCGAGGTCGGCACCGAGGCCCCGGATTTCGAACTCAAGGACAACCACGGCCGGACCGTGAAGCTCTCGGACCTCCGGGGCGAGAAGAACGTGGTGCTGCTCTTCTACCCGTTCGCCTTCACCGGCGTCTGCACGGGCGAGCTGTGCGCGCTCCGTGACGAGCTGCCCCGCTTCGAGAACGAGGACACCCAGCTGCTCGCCGTCTCGAACGACTCCATCCACACCCTGCGCGTCTTCGCCGAGCAGGAGGGCCTCGAATACCCGCTGCTCTCCGACTTCTGGCCGCACGGTGAGACCTCGCGGGCCTACGGCGTCTTCGACGAGGACAAGGGCTGCGCGGTGCGCGGCACCTTCATCATCGACAAGGCGGGCACCGTCCGCTGGAGCGTCGTCAACGGCCTGCCGGACGCGCGTGACCTGAACGACTACGTCAAGGCGCTCGAAGCGCTCTGAGACGATCTCCTGGCGACCCCCGGCCAAAAGCCTGTTTTGGCCGGGAACCGGTCACTAGGATCCAATCGTTGATCCGATGCCAACGAACGACGGGGACGCTGGTGTCTGCCGGCCCCTGAGAAAACTACTGGAGGACTCGTGGGAGTCAGCCTCAGCAAGGGCGGCAACGTCTCGCTGACCAAGGCCGCGCCCAACCTGACCGCGGTCATCGTCGGTCTGGGCTGGGATGCCCGCACCACCACCGGCGGCGACTTCGACCTCGACGCCAGCGCGCTGCTGGCGAACGCCGAGGGCAAGGTCGCGGCGGACGGCAATTTCGTCTTCTTCAACAACCTGAAGAGCCCCGACGGATCCGTCGAGCACACCGGTGACAACCTCACCGGTGAGGGCGAGGGCGACGACGAGGTCATCAAGGTGAACCTCGCCGGTGTCCCGGCCGACGTCGACAAGATCGTCTTCCCGGTCTCGATCTACGAGGCCGAGACCCGCCAGCAGAGCTTCGGCCAGGTCCGCAACGCGTACATCCGCGTGGTGAACCAGGCCGACAACACCGAGCTCGCCCGCTACGACCTGAGCGAGGACGCCTCGACGGAGACCGCGATGGTCTTCGGCGAGCTCTACCGCAACGGTGCCGAGTGGAAGTTCCGGGCCATCGGCCAGGGCTACGCCTCGGGTCTGCGCGGCATCGCGCAGGACTTCGGCGTCAACGTCTGAGGACGCCGTAGCCCAGCAGGACCGGAGTGTGAGCGTCCGAGGACGCACACGCCCCAGCAGGACCGGGCGCGCGCAGCGCTCACGCACCACCCCGTCCGGCGCCGCATCCTGTGCGGCGCCGGACGCGCTCAACCGGGCGCTTTCGACGCCAGATCGGAAGAGCGTCGGGGAGGGAAAGAGTGTCAGATGTTTAGGGTAGATCTCGGTGGGCGCCGGATCAATA
>NZ_JBEYKR010000127.1:0-20137 GCF_040703535.1 Streptomyces sp. NPDC007346 | reverse complement strand
CGGATGTGTTGAGGGGCGTCGTTTCACGTGAAACGACGCCCCTCAACACATCCGGGACCGGCTACTCGCCCCTGCTCGTGTACCGCCACCGGAACATCGCCACCGCGACGACCGCGTACAGCACGGCCACCCCCGCCACCACGGCGACGGACCTGCCGTCCGGCGGGAGCATCAGCGCCGCCACTCCCGCCGCTCCCACGAACGCGACGTTGAAGAGCACGTCGTAAAGCGAGAAGACCCGGCCGCGGAAGGAGTCGTCCACCGAGGTCTGGACGACCGTGTCCGTCGCGATCTTCGACCCCTGGGTCACGACACCCAGCACGAAGGCGGCGATCAGCATCGGCACCAGGGCGAAGGAGAGCCCCAAGGCCGGCACCAGGACGGCCGCGGATCCGGCGCAGGCCACGATCCATCCGTACCGTCCGAACCGCCCCACCGCCCAGGGGGTCACCACGGCGGCGACGAAGAAACCCGCACCGGAGGCCCCGACCGCCAGGCCGAGGAGCGCCAGTCCGTCGGACTCGTCGTCCGACCAGGCGTAGCGGCAGAGCATGAGCACCATCACGGTGAGCGCGCCGTAGCAGAAGCGGAGCACCGTCATCGCGGCCAGAGCGCGGGCCGCGTGGGCCCGTTCTCCCAGGTGGCGCAGGCCGGCGACGAGTCCGTGGGCCGTGACGGCCAGGGCGGCCCGCAGCCGGAGGGGCGTGCCGCCGGGATCAGGCCCCAGCAGAGCTCGCGGCAGGCTCAGCGACGCCAGTGCGGAGAGCAGATAGAGCATGGCCCCCAGCAGGACGACCGCCGCGTCGGACTCGTCGGCCACCAGCCGTACGGCGAAGGCGAGGCCACCGCCCGCCGTGGCCGCGAGCGTTCCGGCGGTCGGGGAGAGCGAGTTGGCGACGACGAGCCGTTCGTCGTCGACCACCCGCGGCAGCGCGGCGGAGAGCCCTGCCAGCACGAAGCGGTTGACGGCGGTGACGCAGAGGGCCGAGGCGTAGAAGAGCCAGTCGGGCACCGAGGCGAGGATCAGCAGAGCTGTGCAACTGGCCAGAGTGGCCCGCAGGAGATTCCCGTACAGGAAGACCTGGCGGCGGGGCCAGCGGTCCAGCAGGACACCGGCGAAGGGGCCGATCAGCGAGTACGGGAGCAGGAGTACCGCCATGGCCGAGGCGATGGCGGCCGCCGAGGCCTGCTTCTCCGGGGAGAAGACGACGTACGCGGCGAGGGCGACCTGGTAGACGCCGTCGGCGGACTGGGAGAGGAGCCGCACCGTGAGCAGACGGCGGAAGTTCCGCAGGCGCAGCAGGGTGCGCAGATCACGCGCGACAGACATGGGAGCAAGCGTCACACACGCCGGGGGTCCGCGGGCGGATTGCCCGGGACCCCCGACGTGCGGCAGGTAGAGGTGAGCGTCTCCGCTCAGCGCTCAGGTGAGGCTGTCAGCCGAGAGGCCGGTTCAGCGCTCGGCGTCGCCGTTGATGAACTTCTCGACGTTCTCGCGGGCCTCGTCGTCGAAGTACTGGACGGGCGGGGACTTCATGAAGTAGCTCGAAGCCGAGAGGATCGGGCCGCCGACACCGCGGTCCTTGGCGATCTTTGCGGCGCGGACGGCGTCGATGATGACACCGGCCGAGTTCGGGGAGTCCCACACCTCGAGCTTGTACTCCAGGTTCAGCGGGACGTCACCGAAGGCGCGGCCCTCAAGGCGCACGTACGCCCACTTGCGGTCGTCCAGCCAGGCCACGTAGTCCGAGGGGCCGATGTGGACGTTGTCCGCACCGAGCTCGCGGTCACGGATCTGCGAGGTGACGGCCTGCGTCTTCGAGATCTTCTTGGACTCCAGGCGCTCACGCTCGAGCATGTTCTTGAAGTCCATGTTGCCGCCGACGTTCAGCTGCATCGTGCGGTCCAGGACGACGCCCCGGTCCTCGAAGAGCTTCGCCATCACGCGGTGCGTGATGGTGGCGCCCACCTGGGACTTGATGTCGTCGCCGACGATCGGGACACCGGCCTCGGTGAACTTGTCCGCCCACTCCTTGGTGCCGGCGATGAAGACCGGGAGAGCGTTGACGAAGGCGACCTTGGCGTCGATGGCGCACTGTGCGTAGAACTTCGCAGCGACCTCGGAGCCGACGGGCAGGTAGCAGACGAGAACGTCGACCTGCTTGTCCTTGAGGACCTGGACGACGTCGACCGGGGCGTCCGCGGACTCCTCGATCGTCTCGCGGTAGTACTTGCCCAGACCGTCGTGGGTGTGGCCGCGCTGGACGGTGACGCCCGTGTTCGGCACGTCCGCGATCTTGATGGTGTTGTTCTCGCTGGCGCCGATGGCGTCCGCGAGGTCGAGGCCGACCTTCTTCGCGTCGACGTCGAAGGCGGCGACGAACTCGACGTCGCTGACGTGGTAATCGCCGAACTGGACGTGCATCAGGCCGGGCACCTTGCCGGCCGGATCTGCGTCCTTGTAGTACTCGACGCCCTGCACCAGCGAGGCGGCGCAGTTGCCCACGCCTACGATGGCTACGCGAACCGAACCCATTCCGGTTGCTCCCTGTGTAATCGGTGTTTCCGATGAAGTCCCCGCGGAACGCGGTGACTTCACTTGGCGGTGTCGTCGGACGGATCCGGCGGGGTGTCACCCCGGCGCCGGGGCAGGCCGCCCGTCTCTCCTGATGTGTCCTGCTGAGCAGAGCCCTCGGGCGCGGATCGTCTCTGATCCCGTCCCGACCGCTCGCTCTCGATGAGCTCGTTCAGCCAGCGCACTTCGCGCTCCACGGACTCCATGCCGTGCCGCTGCAGCTCAAGTGTGTAGTCGTCGAGTCGTTCACGCGTGCGGGCGAGGGAGGCGCGCATCTTCTCCAGACGCTCCTCCAGCCTGCTGCGCCTGCCTTCGAGCACCCGCATCCGCACGTCGCGTTCGGTCTGTCCGAAGAAGGCGAAGCGTGCCGCGAAGTGCTCGTCCTCCCAGGAGTCCGGACCGGTGTGCGAGAGCAACTCCTCGAAGTGCTCCTTACCTTCCGCCGTCAGCCGGTAGACGATCTTGGCCCGGCGCCCGGTGAGGGTGGAGGTGGGGGCCGCGTCCGCCGGATCACCGGCGGGCTCCTCGATCAACCAGCCGCTGGCCACCAGCGTCTTGAGGCACGGATAGAGCGTCCCGTAGCTGAACGCACGGAAGATCCCCAGCGAGGTGTTGAGACGTTTGCGCAGCTCATAGCCGTGCATCGGAGACTCGCGGAGCAGCCCCAGGACAGCGAACTCGAGGATGCCGGAGCGTCGGCTCACGGGTGTCTCCTCCTTCTGCCGCTGGTTCCGCGGAGGCCGTCCGCCGGACTCCCTGACGTACTTATGCCGCGCTGATGTATCGACTCGATACATCAGCACGATAGATCGGACCGACGGGTTCGACAAGGGTGACCTTCGTGAGCGGCGTCACATCGCCAATTCATGGGAAGCGACTTGCGTTGTTTGGGGTGAACTTCGGCCCTAGGAGGGTTTTGACCGTGCGTAGTCTGTGCGGCATGCAGACCACCGGGAACCGTGAGGCGTCGTCGTGCGTCAGTTATCGCGGACTGCCGGATGTGCTGCGGATGAGCCTTCCGCAGGGCTGGTCCGTAATTCGGGGGGACCGGATCTCAACTGCCGCTTCCAGGCGCTCTCGCCTGCCCGAGGAGTAGTCGTTCCATGAGCGAGCACCGTCGCAAATCGCCTCAGCCGCAAGGTGGCGGGCGGGCCGCGGCCAGACGAGCCGCCCAGCAGTCCACAGGACGCCGAGCGGCACCGTCACGCAGAGCTACACATGTGTCACCTTCCGAATCGCCGTCCGAGCGGCACGGCGAGGAGCGCCAGTACGGCAGCCGTGCGGAGGCTCGTCGTGCGGCTCAGCGCGGCGGGGGCCGGCGGCGGGGCGGGGGCGACGGACCGCGCGGCAGGGGCGTCGCCGGGCCTCCGGACAAGAAGCGCCTGATCGACTACCCGCGGTACGGCAGGTACGGATTCCGTCGCTGGCTGCCCTCGTGGAAGCTGGTCTCGGGCCTCTGCGTGGGCTTCCTCGGCATGCTGATGGGCGTGGCGGGCGTTTCGTACGCCCTGGTCAGCAAGCCGAACATCCAGGATGCCGCCACGGCACAGAACAACGTCTACTACTGGGCCAACGGCGAGCAGATGGTGGCGACCGGCGGGGTGGTCAACCGCCAGGAGATCAGCTACGAGCAGATCCCCGAGGCGATGCGCAACGCCGTCGTCGCGGCCGAGAACAAGAGCTTCTGGACGGACCGGGGCATCGACCCCAAGGGCATCGGCCGCGCCGTCTTCAATATGGCCACGGGTGGTCAGACCCAGGGTGGTTCGACCATCACCCAGCAGTACGTGAAGAACTCGCGGCTCAACCAGGACCAAACGTTCACGCGGAAGTTCAAAGAGCTCTTCATCACCCTCAAGGTGGCCGGCGAGACGGACAAGCGTGACGTCATGGCCGGCTACCTGAACGTCTCGTACTACGGGCGCGGCGCCTCCGGTCTCCAGGCCGCGGCCCGTACGTACTACGACAAGGACGCCAAGGACCTGGACCCGAGCGAGTGCGCCTTCCTGACGACGCTGCTCAAGGGGGCCAGCTACTACGACCCGGCCGGCGCCGTCGACATCGACAAGAACGCGACCCCGGAGAAGAACCTCGACCGCGCCGAGAAGCGCTGGAAGTGGATCCTCGACGAGCAGGTCAAGGACGGCAAGATGTCGGCGGAGGAGCGGGCGAAGTACACCAAGTTCCCCATGCCCAACCCGCCGAAGAAGAACGCGAAGCTGGGCGGGCAGACCGGCTACCTGGTGGAGCTCGCGCGTAAGTACTTCCTCGCCAACAACACCGAGAACATCACCGCCGAGACGATGGAGCTCGGCGGCTTCGAGATCCACACCACCTTCGACAAGAAGAAGGTGGACCAGCTCGCCGATGCGGTGAACAAGGTCTACAAGGCCAAGATCCGTCCCGAGGAGCGTCCGGAGACGGACACCCACGTGGAGTTCGGCGGCGCTTCGGTGGACACGAAGACGGGCGCCATCCTCGCCACGTACGGCGGGCAGGACGCCACGAAGCACTTCACCAACAACGCGGACGCGACCGGTGCCCAGGTCGGCTCGACCTGGAAGCCCTTCGTCCTGGCCGCGGCGATGCAGTACGGCGTACGCGACCCGAAGCTCGGGCCCGAGCAGGACCTCTCCCAGCGCACCATCGTCTCCCCGGAGAGCATCTACAACGGCGACAACAAGCTGCAGATCAAGAAGTACAACGGCGAGGTCTGGAAGAACGAGGACGACGAGGAGTGGCTCCAGACGAACGACGGCCACCACGACTACGGCGAGATCGACCTGCGGTACGCCATGGAGCAGTCGGCCAACTCCCCCTTCGTACAGCTCGGTATGGACGTCGGTACGGACAAGGTCAAGGACGTCGCGGTCGCCGCAGGCCTGAAGGACGACGACATGATGGCGGACTCCACCGTCCCGTCGTTCTCCATCGGTACGTCCTCGCCCAGCGCCATCCGGATGGCGGGCGCCTACGCCACCTTCGCCACGAGCGGCCAGCAGAACCCCACGTACTCGGTCACCGAGGTGAAGCAGGGGGGCAAGGTCGTCTTCCAGCACAGGAAGCAGCCCAAGCGCGCCTTCTCCCCGCTCATCGCGGACAACGTCACGGACGTGCTGAAGAACGTGGTGGAGAACGGCACGGGCAAGCCGGCGCGGCTCGAGGGACGTGAGGCGGCGGGGAAGACGGGTACGACGGACGGCAACAAGTCCGCCTGGTTCGTCGGGTACACCCCGCAGCTCTCGACGGCGATCAGCATGTTCCGGTTGGACGACGACGAGACCAACACCAAGCGCCAGTTCGAGAAGATGTTCGGCACCGGCGGCGAGAAGAAGATCCACGGAAACTCGTTCCCGGCATCCATCTGGCACGACTACATGACCGCGGCGATGAAGGGGAAGAAGGTCCTCTCCTTCCCGGAGCCGAAGCCCATCGGCGACACGGTCTGGGGTGGTGGCGCGACCAGCCCGAGCCCGACGCCCAGCCCGACGCCCAGCCCGACGCCCTCCAGCGAGGAGCCGGAGCCGCCGACGCCGTCCCCGACACCCACCACCCCCTCGCCCACGCCGAGCAAGACCTGTGAGTTCTGGGACTGGGACTGCCAGAACCCCAACGGCGGCGGTGCGAACGCCGGAGCCGACGGCGGCGGGGCGAACGCGGGAGCGGACGGTGGTGCGAACGCCGGAGCCGACGGCGGCGGCGCGAACGGAGGCGCGGACGGTGGTGCGAACGCCGGAGCCGACGGTGGCGCGGACGGGGGCGCGGACGGCGGGAACGGCGCCAACGGCGGGAACGCCGGAAACGGCGCCAATGGTGCCAATGGAGGGAACGGCGGGTGGTGGACCGGCGGATAGCCACACCGCAGCAGGGCCCGTGACAGGCCCTGGAAGCCCGCAGGACGAGGGCCGCCGCCACCGGACAGGGTGCGGCGGCCCTCGCCGTGTTCCGTACGGGGTACGCCGCGCCGTACCCCGTACGTGTTCCTCCGCTTCCCCTGCCCGTTTCCCGGGCCGGTCCACGCCCAGGGCACAGCGCCGTACGGCAGGATGTGCGGCATGCCAAGCCCCAGTGCAGAGGACACGAGCGTGCAGCAGCAGGAGCGGCCCGTCGTGCGGCCCACCGATCAGGACGAGGTCGCGGCGGCCGGCAGTGAGCTGTTCGGCGGGCGGGTGGGGCGCTGGGCGCGGCTCGGCGGAGGTCCGCTGACGCCCGTACGGGTCGTCGCGCTGGTCATGATCGGGATGTTCGCCCTCGGCATGGTGCAGAAGATCCCCTGCTACGAGTGGGCCTGGTTCCGCGGAGCCACCTCGCAGTACACGCACGCCTGCTACTCCGACATTCCGCACCTCTTCCTGGGACGCGGCTTCGCCGACGGTCTGATCCCGTACTTCGACCGGCTGAGCGGCGACATGCAGTACCTGGAGTACCCCGTACTGACCGGGGTGTTCATGCAGGTGGCAGCCTGGCTGACCCTCACGCCGGAGAGCGACCCCATCCAGCAGCGCGAGCAGATGTACTGGATGGTCAACGCGGGCATGCTGATGATCTGCGCGGTGATCATCGCCGTGTGCACCGTACGCACGCACCGGCGCCGCCCCTGGGACGGCCTGCTGGTCGCGCTGGCGCCCGCGTTCGCCCTCACCGCCACGATCAACTGGGACCTGCTGGCCGTCGCGCTGACGGCCGCGGCGATGCTCATGTGGTCGCGGGGCCGGGTGCTCGCGTTCGGCCTCCTCATCGGCCTGGCCACGGCCGCCAAGCTCTACCCCGTCCTGCTGCTCGGCCCGCTCCTGGTGCTCTGCTGGCGGGCGGGCAGGTGGCGCGAGTTCTCCACGGCCCTGCTCGGCGCGGGGGCGGCCTGGCTGGTGGTGAACCTGCCGGTGATGCTCTACGCCCCCGAGGGGTGGCGGAAGTTCTACACCTTCAGCCAGGAACGGCCCATCGACTTCGGCTCGTTCTGGCTGGTCATCACCCAGCGCACCGGGAAGCCCATCGACGTCGAGACGGTGAACAGCGCATCCGTGGTGCTGATGGTCGTGCTCTGCGCGGGCATCGCGGGCCTGGCGCTCACCGCCGCCCGCCGGCCGCGCTTCGCCCAGCTGGCCTTCCTGGTGGTGGCCGCGTTCATCCTGACGAACAAGGTCTACTCGCCGCAGTACGTGCTCTGGCTGATCCCGCTCGCCGTGCTGGCCCGGCCGCGCTGGCGCGACTTCCTCATCTGGCAGGCCTGCGAGGTCATGTACTTCCTGGGGATCTGGTTCTACCTCGCGTACACCAGCGGCGGTGACAAGCACCAGGGGCTGCCGCAGGAGGGGTACCAGCTCGCGATCGCCCTGCATCTGCTGGGCACGCTGTACCTGTGCGTCCTGGTCGTGAGGGACATCCTGCTGCCGGAGAAGGATCCGGTGCGCAAGGACGGGTCGGACGACCCGTCGGGCGGGGTGCTCGACGGGTCGCCGGACGCGTTCGTGCTGCCGCCCGGGGGGCGGTCATCCGGGCATACGGCCCCGACGGCCACGGGGCCCCAGGTGGAGTGGGGCGCGTCGCACACCCGGGACGGCTGACCCGGGGGCGGCTCTCCGGGGCCGCGCCGACCGGATCAGTGGTCGACGAGCCGGTCGGGCTGCGTGGTCGTGTGGCGCAGGTGGGCGACCAGCTCGTCACCGACCCGCGGCTCCTGCGCGTCCGACGGCACGAACAGGATCGACACCTGCATGTGCGGCGGCTCGGCGAACCACCGCTGCTTGCCCGCCCAGACGAACGGCGACAGGTTCCGGTTGACGGTGGCCAGACCCGCGCGTGCGACGCCCTTGGCCCGCGGCATCACCCCGTGCAGCGCCTTGGGCGCCTCCAGGCCGACCCCGTGGGACGTGCCGCCCGCGACGACGACCAGCCAGCCGTCGGAGGCGGCCTTCTGCTGGCGGTAGCCGAACCGGTCGCCCTTGACGACGGGCGTGACGTCCAGGACGGCACCCCGGTACTCCGTGGCCTCGTGGTCACCGAGCCAGAGCCGGGTGCCGATCCGGGCGCGGAAGCGGGTCTGCGGGAACTGCTGCTGGAGCCGGGCCAGTTCCTCGGCGCGCAGGTGGCTGACGAACATGGTGTGCAGGGGCAGCCGGGCCGCGCGCAGCCGGTCCATCCACCCGATGACCTCCTCGACGGCGTCCGAGCCGTCGGTGCGGTCCAGCGGCAGGTGCAGCGCGAAGCCTTCGAGCCGTACGTCCTCGATCGCCGCGTGCAGCAGCCCGAGCTCCTCCTCCTTGACGCCGTGGCGCTTCATCGAGCTCATGCACTCGATGACGACCCGGGCGCCCACCAGGGCGTGCACCCCGTCGACGGAGGAGACGGACCGGATGACGCGGTCCGGCAGCGGTACGGGCTCCTCACCCCGCCGGAACGGGGTCAGGACGAGCAGGTCGCCGCTGAACCAGTCCTTGATCGTGGCGGCCTCGTAGGTGGTGCCGACGGCGAGGGTGTCGGAGCCGAAGCGGATCGTCTCGTCGGCGAGCCGCTCGTGGCCGAAGCCGTAACCGTTGCCCTTGCAGACCGGTACGAGTCCGGGGAACTGGTCCAGCACGGACTTCTGGTGCGCCCGCCAGCGCGCGGTGTCGACGTAGAGGGAGAGCGCCATGGCCGGCCCGGAACCTTTCTGGTGGATGCGGTGAATCAGCGAACGAACTGGGTGTGCCGAAAAGGGGTGCTGAAAGAGGGTCAGCGGCGCGACATGTAGATGTCCAGCGCCTTGTGGAGCAGCTTGTTGAGGGGGAAGTCCCACTCGCCGACGTACTCGACCGCCTCGCCGCCGGTGCCGACCTTGAACTGGATCAGGCCGAAGAGGTGGTCGTTCTCGTCCAGCGAGTCGCTGATGCCGCGCAGGTCGTAGACGGTGGCGCCCATCGCGTAGCTGTCGCGCAGCATCCGCCACTGCATGGCGTTGGACGGCCGGACCTCGCGCCCGATGTTGTCGGAGGCACCGTACGAGTACCAGACGTGTCCGCCGACGACGAGCATCGTGGCGGCGGAGAGGTTCACGCCGTTGTGCCGGGCGAAGTAGAGCCGCATCCGGTTGGGGTCCTCCGAGTTGAGGACCGTCCACATGCGCTGGAAGTACGAGAGGGGGCGCGGGCGGAAGTGGTCGCGCACGGCCGTGATCTCGTAGAGCCGCTGCCACTCGGCCAAGTCCTCGTAGCCGCCCTGGACGACCTCGACACCGGCCTTGTCGGCCTTCTTGATGTTGCGGCGCCACAGCTGGTTGAAGCCCTTGAGGACGTCCTCGAGGGAGCGGTTGGCCAGCGGCACCTGGAAGACGTAACGGGGCTGTACGTCACCGAAGCCGGCGCCGCCGTCCTCGCCCTGCTGCCAGCCCATCTTCCGCAGCCGGTCCGCCACCTCGAAGGCGCGCGGTTCGATGTGGGTGGCCTCGACGTCGCGCAGCCGCTTCACGTCGGGGTCCTGGATGCCGGACTTGATGGCGGCCGAGTCCCAGCGCCGGATGACGACCGGCGGGCCCATCTTCACGGAGAAGGCGCCCTGCTGCTTGAGGTGGGCGAGCATCGGCTGGAGCCAGTCGTCCAGGTTGGGCGCGTACCAGTTGATGACCGGGCCCTCGGGCAGGTACGCCAGGTACCGCTTGATCTTGGGGAGCTGGCGGTACAGGACGAGGCCCGCCCCGACGATCTCGCCGTTCTTGTCGAACCAGCCCAGGTTCTCCGAGCGCCATTCGGTCTTCACATCAGCCCACGCCGGGACCTGGCAGTGACTGGCCGAGGGCAGGCTCTGGATGTACGCCAGATGCTGCTCTCGGCTGATGGTCCTCAGGGTCAGGCTCATGCGGGGCGCTCCTCGGCAGGTGTGTCCCCATCGGTCAGGGGCTCCGGCTCTCGCGCCGAAGCCTACTGTGACCGGGGGGCGCCCGGCCTGGCCGCGTAGGGCCGGGCCGCCCGGGGCGTACCGGCGCGGCCGCCCTGACGGCCGCGCCTGGGGATGCGCCGCTCAGGTGATGACGCCGCCGAAGAGGCCGCCGTGCGCCATACCGAGGTAGAAGCCCAGCGCGGAGGAGCCGATGCCCATGATCAGGGCGAACCGCTCCCAGGTGGTCTTCGAGATGTACTGGCCGTAGAGGCCGGTCAGGATCCCGACCAGTCCCGCCCACGAGCTGATCAGGTGCAGATGGTGGAACATCGCCGTCACGAAGGCGAGGATGCCGAGCACCCCGGTCACCACCATCAGGACGTCCTGGACGGGGTGCGGCCTGCCGTCCGTCGCGAAGAGCGAGCCGGTGGCGGGGCGGCCGGTGGTGGACCGGGAGCCGGCGGGACGAATGGTCTGTGCCATGGATGACCTCCTGGCCGGACGGGCGGTGGAATGTAGCGCCTCTCACACCGCATCTGTCTCGATTGTGCTCCTGCGGCAGCGGATCCGCCCTCCGGGATGCGGGCCGCATGTCCCCGCTGACCTCCGGATTTCAACCGGAAGCCGGTCTACAGGTAGTCTGTACGGTCTGCACCGGTGTCTGCCCAGGCCAGCGCGGCGAGCCTCTCCCCCAGGAACATCCCGGGAGCGGATCGTCAGTGCCGGGTGTTCTCCTCGGAGACGCCGTTGCTACACGCATCACGACCCTCCTGCCACGGAACGACCGTGGCCGCTGAGTCCAAAGGAGGTGGGTTCCACATGCGTCACTACGAGGTGATGGTCATCCTCGACCCCGATCTCGAGGAGCGAGCAGTCTCCCCGCTGATCGAGAACTTCCTCTCCGTCGTCCGTGAGGGCAACGGAAAGGTGGAGAAGGTCGACACCTGGGGCCGTCGTCGGCTCGCTTACGAGATCAAGAAGAAGCCCGAGGGCATCTACTCGGTCATCGACCTGCAGGCCGAGCCTGCGGTCGTCAAGGAGCTCGACCGCCAGATGAACCTGAACGAGTCGGTCCTCCGGACCAAGGTCCTCCGTCCCGAGATCCACTGAGCATCTAGCTCAGCGGTTCCCGGGTCCGAGTAGCAGCAAGCAGCCAGAAGCAATCCCCGCCGAGAGGTTCACCCATGGCAGGCGAGACCGTCATCACGGTCGTCGGCAATCTCGTCGACGACCCCGAGCTGCGCTTCACCCCGTCCGGTGCGGCGGTCGCGAAGTTCCGTGTCGCGTCCACTCCCCGCATCTTCGACCGGCAGACCAATGAGTGGAAGGACGGCGAAGGCCTGTTCCTCACCTGCTCGGTCTGGCGTCAGGCGGCGGAGAACGTCGCGGAGTCGCTCCAGCGAGGCATGCGCGTCGTCGTGCAGGGCCGGCTGAAGCAGCGGTCCTACGAGGACCGTGAGGGCGTCAAGCGCACGGTCTACGAGCTGGACGTCGAGGAAGTCGGCCCCAGCCTCAAGAACGCCACGGCCAAGGTCACCAAGACCACCGGTCGCGGCGGTCAGGGCGGCCAGGGCGGATACGGCGGCGGTGGCCAGCAGGGTGGCGGCAACTGGGGCGGCGGTCCCGGTGGCGGTGGCCAGCAGGGCGGCGGCGGGGCTCCCGCCGACGACCCGTGGGCGACCGGCGCGCCGGCAGGCGGCCAGCAGGGCGGGGGCCAGCAGAGCGGCGGGAGCGGCTGGGGCGGAAGCCCCGGCGGTTCCGGTGGCTCCGGCGGCGGCTACTCGGACGAGCCCCCCTTCTAGGGCTGCTCGTACCCCCACTTCTTGATCACACAGGAGAAACACCATGGCGAAGCCGCCTGTGCGCAAGCCTAAGAAGAAGGTCTGCGCGTTCTGCAAGGACAAGACCCAGTACGTGGACTACAAGGACACGAACATGCTGCGGAAGTTCATTTCCGACCGTGGCAAGATCCGTGCCCGCCGCGTCACCGGCAACTGCACGCAGCACCAGCGTGACGTCGCCACGGCTGTGAAGAACAGCCGTGAGATGGCGCTGCTGCCCTACACGTCCACCGCGCGATAAGGGAAGGGTGACAACAGCATGAAGATCATCCTCACCCACGAGGTCTCCGGCCTCGGCACCGCCGGCGACGTCGTCGACGTCAAGGACGGGTACGCCCGTAACTACCTGGTTCCGCGTGGCTTCGCCATTCGCTGGACCAAGGGTGGCGAGAAGGACGTGGCGCAGATCCGCCGCGCCCGCAAGATCCACGAGATCGCAACGATCGAGCAGGCCAACGAGATCAAGGCCAAGCTCGAGGGCGTGAAGGTCCGTCTGGCTGTTCGCTCCGGCGACGCCGGCCGTCTCTTCGGCTCGGTCACCCCGGCTGACGTCGCTTCGGCGATCAAGGCCGCCGGTGGTCCGGACGTCGACAAGCGTCGCGTCGAGCTCGGTTCGCCGATCAAGACGCTCGGCGGGCACCAGGTGTCCGTCCGTCTGCACCCCGAGGTCGCAGCGAAGCTCGCCGTCGAGGTCGTTGCTGCCTAAGGGCAGAGCTCAGCAGAGCAGGTGAAGGGCCGCACCCCGTCGGGGGTGCGGCCCTTCACTGTGTCCCGGGGAGTGTTTCACGTGAAACACGAGGGATGGACGACATCGCAGGCGGGGTTCGCGCGGACCGTTTCACGTGAAACGGTCCGCAGCGCCCGCGTATCAGCGGGTTGCTCCGGTGACGATCCACCGGCCGGAGCGGGTACGCACCCAGAGGGTGATCAGCCGGACGGCCATCATCAGCGTCATCGCCCACCAGAGTGCGGTGAGCCCTCCGCCGAGGGAAGGCACCAGAAGCGCGACGGGAGCGAAGGCGGCCAGCGTCACCAGCATGGCCCAGGCGAGGTAGCGTCCGTCTCCCGCGCCCATCAGTACGCCGTCCAGGACGAAGACGACTCCGGCGATCGGCTGCGAGACCGCCACGACCAGGAGCGCCGGGAGCAGGGTGTCCTTCACCGCCGGGTCGCTGGTGAAGAGCGGGATGAAGAGAGGCCGGGCGAGCATGATCAGCACCCCGAGTGCGATGCCGCAGCCGATGCCCCACTCGACCATGCGACGGCAGGCCTCGCGAGCCCCCTTCTCGTCGTTCGCCCCCAGGTAGCGGCCGATGATCGCCTGGCCCGCGATGGCGATGGCGTCGAGTGCGAACGCGGTCAGGCTCCAGAGGGAGAGGATGATCTGGTGCGCGGCGATGTCGGTGTCACCGAGCCGGGCGGCCACGGCGGTGGCGATCATGAGGACGGCCCGGAGCGACAGTGTCCGGACCAGGAGGGGCACGCCCGCCCGTGCGCTGGCCCTGATGCCGGCGGCATCAGGACGCAGCGAGGCGCCGTGTCTACGGGCTCCGCGCACGACCACGACGAGATAGGCGACGGCCATGCCCACCTGGGCGATCACCGTGCCCCAGGCGGATCCGGCGATGCCGAGCCCGGCCCCGTAGACGAGGACCACGTTGAGGATGCCGTTCGCCGTGAAACCGCCGATGGCGACGTACAGCGGGGTGCGGGTGTCCTGAAGTCCGCGCAGCACGCCGGTGGCGGCGAGGACGACGAGCATCGCCGGGATACCGAAGCTGGAGATCCGCAGATAGGTGATGGCGTACGGAGCGGCGGTGTCCGAGGCGCCGAAGACATCGACGAGCCAGGGGGCCGAGGGGATGGTGAGCGCCACGACCACGGCGCCGAGCAGCAGGGCGAGCCAGATGCCGTCCATGCCCTGGCGGATCGCGGCGGGCAGATCGCCCGCCCCGACGCGGCGGGCGACGGCGGCCGTGGTGGCGTAGGCGAGGAAGACGAAGATGCTCACGGCGGTCATCAGCAGGGCTGCGGCGATCCCGAGACCGGCCAGTTGCGGAGTGCCGAGATGGCCGACGATGGCGCTGTCGACCATCACGAACAGGGGCTCGGCGACGAGTGCGCCGAACGCCGGTACGGCGAGGGCGATGATCTCGCGGTCGTGCCGTCGGCGGCCTGTTCGGGGAGTGGTGGGGGCCGTGGTCATGGGGTCAATCTAATCTTCCACAGGTAAGAGATGCAATGCCTTAGTGTCCCTTACGGAGGCTCCTGTGGGACCTTCGTCCGGGCGTCGTTCGCGGGGATCTTGAAATCGGGGTGAAAGTTTTTCTCCCCCACAGTCAGTGGACGGGGAAAGTGCAGGTCAGGCGGGTGGTGGTGGTTCTGCTATGAGTTTGTCCACAGTGCTGTCCCCCGGTCCGTACACAGGTTCCGAGGGGTTCTCCACAGCATCTGGTCCGTCATCCACATGCCCTGTGGATAACCAGATTGGCTGACGGTGGAGACAGGCCTACCGTGGTCCGGCGCCCGCACTCCGTTCCGGCGCCGGAATCAGCAGAACCCAACGCGCCGGAAGCGGAGTCGGGCGACTTGTTTGTCGGTGCCGTGCCGTAAGAAAGAGTGGCACGGCTAGGTCCGCGATGCGGACGGGAGGAGGTGGCCCGGTGAGCATTCCCGAGCCTTTGGACGACCCCTGGACCGAGGTTGGTCCCGGCGACCGTCTGCCTGTCTCCCGCCAGCGCCGCGGGGAGCGCAAGGGGAGCCGTGAGGACCGGCACGACCGGGGCTCGGACGAGGGCTGGGACGGCGGAGGGCCCTCCAGCTTCGAGCGGGTGCCTCCCCAGGACCTGGACGCGGAGCAGTCGGTCCTCGGCGGCATGCTGCTCTCCAAGGACGCCATCGCCGAGGTCGTCGAGGTCATCAAGGGGCACGACTTCTACCGCCCGGCGCACGAGACCGTCTTCGCGGCGATCCTCGACCTCTATGCCAAGGGTGAGCCGGCCGACCCGATCACGGTCGCCGCCGAACTGGTCAAGCGCGGGGAGATCACCAAGGTCGGCGGGGCGCCGTACCTGCACACCCTGGTGCAGTCCGTCCCGACCGCGGCCAACGCCTCCTTCTACGCGGAGATCGTCCACGAGCGGGCGGTCCTCCGGCGGCTCGTCGAGGCCGGCACGAAGATCACGCAGATGGGATACGCGGCCGACGGGGACGTCGACGAGATCGTCAACTCCGCGCAGGCCGAGATCTACGCGGTCACCGAGCAGCGCACCAGCGAGGACTACCTCCCCCTGGGCGACATCATGGAGGGCGCGCTCGACGAGATCGAGGCCATCGGTTCGCGCAGCGGCGAGATGACCGGTGTCCCGACGGGGTTCACGGACCTCGACGCCCTGACGAACGGCATGCACCCCGGCCAGATGATCGTCATCGCGGCCCGTCCCGCCATGGGCAAGTCCACGCTGGCGCTGGACTTCGCGCGCGCCGCGTCGATCAAGAACAACCTGCCCAGCGTCATCTTCTCCCTCGAGATGGGGCGCAACGAGATCGCGATGCGTCTGCTGTCGGCCGAGGCGCGGGTGGCCCTGCACCACATGCGGTCCGGCACGATGACGGACGAGGACTGGACGCGCCTGGCGCGCCGGATGCCCGAGGTCTCGGCCGCCCCGCTCTACATCGACGACTCCCCCAACCTGTCGATGATGGAGATCCGTGCGAAGTGCCGCCGGCTCAAGCAGCGCAACGACATCAAGCTCGTGATCATCGACTATCTGCAGCTGATGCAGGCCGGTGGGTCAAAGCGTTCCGAGAGCCGTCAGCAGGAGGTCTCGGACATGTCCCGAAACCTGAAGCTGCTGGCCAAGGAGCTGGAGGTCCCGGTGATCGCGCTCTCGCAGCTGAACCGTGGTCCCGAGCAGCGCACCGACAAGAAGCCGATGGTGTCCGACCTGCGTGAGTCCGGCTCCATCGAGCAGGACGCCGACATGGTCATCCTGCTCCACCGCGAGGACGCGTACGAGAAGGAGTCACCGCGCGCGGGCGAGGCCGACATCATCGTCGGCAAGCACCGTAACGGCCCGACGGCCACCATCACCGTGGCCTTCCAGGGCCACTACTCGCGTTTCGTGGACATGGCGCAGACCTGAGGGGCCCGCTGGGGGTTCTCATTTCTCCGGCGCGCCACCTTCGCCGTGCCCTGTCCGACCGTGTCCGGCGGCCAGCACTGCCGCGAGGCCCTCTCGCAGTTCCTTGACGAAATACTCGGGCACCTCCAGCGACGGGAAATGTCCCCCGGCCTCGGGCGACCGCCATAGGACGATCTGCCGGTACCGCTCCTGTGCCCAGGGGCGCGGGACCGTGGTGATGTTTCCTCCCCAGTCGCCGCCCTGGGCTGCGAACCTGCCGTAGTCGAGCCTTCCCATCAGCTCCACCCAGGCGGCCGCGATCTTCTCGGTCCCCCACCCGGTGGTGGCCGGCTTGTCGCTGTATCCGAAACCCGGCAGCGACGGGACCACGACGTGGAACGCCGGCGCGTCCGCGTCCTCCGGATCCGCCAGCTCGTCCACCACATCGATGAACTCGGCGACGCTGCCCGGCCAGCCGTGCGTCAGGATCAGCGGAGTGGCGTCCGCGCGTGCGGACCGGCGGTGCAGGAAGTGGATTCCCGGACCATCGATGGTCGTGCGGAACTGGCCGACACGGTTGAGGCGCTCTTCGAACGACCGCCAGTTGTACCCGGTGCGCCAGTAGTTCACGACATCGACGAGGTCGGCGAGAGTAACGCCCTGCTCCCATCGGCCGTCAGAAGAAGGCGCGCTTCACTGCCGATCAGCGCAAGAACACCGGATCGGCGGAGTGATCGTCACCTCGGCGCATCCACGGGGCCCCACGCTCGCGGCACATGAGCGTCGCGAACACGCATCGGCAGGCGCGGGAACCGGGCCTTTCTCTTCGTGCCCGCGACGGCGACCTGTCCATCTCCCTGTCCTGGCCGCGCCGGCTCAACGGGGACCGTCGGAAGAACTGGCTCGCGGGGTGCTGCCCGGGGGGATGATCCGCTCCACGACCGTGTCCACCAACGCGTCGAGGGCGATGTCGCCGAGCATGTCCGGCAGGGTGAAGTGCTCCAGGAGCACGCCGGTCATCGCCAGGTAGAGGACGAGGAACGCGGCGTGGTCGCCGGGGAGGTCCGTGTCGCGGTGGAAAGCGGCGCTCTCCTCGAAGGCCGTGCGGACCGTCCTGGTCAGCTGGGCGCGCAGCTCCGGGCGGCGGGTCGCCTCCAGACGGAGTTCCAGCAGGGCCAGGTAGCCGGTGCGGTCGTCGGTCATCCGGCGGACCAGCCAGTGCATCAGCTCGGCGACCAGTTCGCGGGAGGGGGCGGGGCGCATCGCCTGTTCGACCTGGACCGCGTCCGGGGTCATCCGGTCGTGGATGCGGGCCCCCGTCTGCATGAACAGGTCGTCACGGCTGCTGAAGTAGTTCGACGCGGTGCCCACCGGCACGCCGGCTCGGGCGTCCACGGCGCGGAAGGTGAGGCCACGGGCCCCCTCCTGCGCCAGGACGTCGATCGCCGCGTCCGTGAGCGCCACCCTGCGCCCGGGGTTCTTCGCCATGAACTCTTCTCCTTGCCCGTCGCCCTCCGAAAGAGGCTTGCACAACCACTACGCCTGAAGCACTATAAGCGGAGTGGTTGCGGCGCGTCACCTCGGTGATGCGGCTGCCCGCTCGTCCTGGGCCGCAGAGCCCGCGTCGGTACGTGGAACGGGGAACACATGCGCAAGCTGACCTACTTCATCGCCTGTTCGATCGATGGCTTCATCGGTGATCCGCAGGGTGATGCCAGGACGATGATGGCCTTCGTCGACGAGGAGTTCCTCGCCTTCCTCAAGGAGGAGTACCCGGAGACCATCTCGGCCGAGGGGCGCAAGGCCCTCGGGCTCAGCGATCTGGAGAACCGGCGGTTCGACACCGTGGTCCAGGGACGGGCCAGTTATCAGCTGGCCCTGGACATGGGGGTGACGAGCCCGTACGGCCATATGCGCGAGTTCGTCGCCTCCCGGACGCTCACCGAGTCGCCGGACCCGAACGTGGAGCTGATCCCGGAGGACCTGGTCGGCAGGGTCAGGGAGCTCAAGGCAGAGGAGAGCGGACTGGGCATCTGGCTCTGTGGCGGGTCCCAGCTGGCGGGCGAGCTGATCGACGAGGTCGACGAGCTCGTGATCAAGACCTATCCGCTGGTGTACGGCTCCGGGATGCCGATGTTCGGGTCGGGGTTCGCCGCCGGTGAGTTCACGCTGGAGAGCGTGCGTACGTTCGGGAACGGGGTTCTGGTGCGGACGTACAGCCGGAAGCGCTGAGGCGCGGAGCGAGGTGTCCTACGGGGCCTCGCTCCTGGTAAATCCCCTCGTCAGGCGGTAGCCCCGTCGGGTAAGGGTGGTCCATGACCTCTTCTCGTGCAGAACTGCTCCCCAGTACCCGGCGTGCCCTCCTTCATCGCCTCGCCACGGCACAGCGGGAGGGCCGGGCGCCCTCCCTCGCGGCTGCTGTCCACAGGGAGGGCGGGATCGTCTGGAGCGGCGGACGTACGGGCCTTGAGGAGCAGGCTCCGGACACCGATACGCAGTACCGGATCGGCTCCATCACCAAGACGTTCACCGCGGTTCTGGTCCTGCGGCTGCGGGACGAGGGGCTGATCGACCTGGACGACCAGCTGGAGAAGCACCTCCCCGGCACCGGGACGGGCGGTGTGACCGTCTTCCAGCTGCTCGGCCACAGCGCGGGGCTGGGTGCCGAGGCGCCCGCCCCCTGGTGGGAGCGGACGCCGGGGAGCCTGCGGCCCGAGCTCGCCGATGTGCTCGGCGAGCGGCCGCAGAGGCATCCGGCGGGCCGGCGCTTCCACTACTCCAACCCGGGCTACACGCTGCTCGGTTCGCTGGTCGAAGCGGTACGCGGGGTCTCCTGGGAGGAGGCGCTGCGCCGCGAGATCCTGGAGCCGCTGGGCATGCGCCGTACGACGGCCGGGCCGGTCGCTCCGTACGCGGAGGGCTGGGCCGTTCACCCCTGGGCCGATGTGGTGGTGAGCGAGCCGGCCGAGGACCTCGGGCTGATGGCGCCCGCGGGTCAGCTCTGGTCGACCGCGGCCGACCTGTTGCGGTTCGCCGCCTTCCTGGCCGAGGGCGACGACCGGGTCCTGTCGGCCGCGTCCGTACGGCAGATGCGGGCGCCCGCCGCGCCCACCGGCGAGGCCGGGGGCAGTGGGTACGGCCTCGGCCTCCAGATCGTGAAGACCGACACCCGCGTTCTCTTCGGGCACGCGGGTTCGCTGCCCGGGTTCGTCGCCGGCCTCTGGTTCAGCGAGGAGGACGACGTCGCGGCGGTCGCCCTCGCCAACGCGACCTCGGGACTGCCCGCCGCTTCGGTGGCCGCCGAACTCCTGAGCATCGTCGCGGACGCGGAACCGCGCATCCCGGAGCCCTGGCGCCCGCTGCCGGAGGTCGACGACGAGTTGCTGGCCCTGACGGGGATCTGGCACTGGGGGACCCACACGTTCACGCTGAGGCTGACCGGGGGCCGGGGGCTTGAGCTCAGGCCGCTGGGCGGCACCGGTCGCGGAGCCTCCTTCACGCCGCGGCCGGACGGCACCTGGACGGGCCTGGACGACTATTACGCGGGGGAGATCCTCCGCGTCGTACGCAGGGACGACGGCTCGGTCGACCACCTCGACCTCGGCTCGTTCGCCTTCACCCGTGAGCCCTACGAGGCGGGCGCCGATGTTCCCGGCGGAGTGGACCCGGCGGGCTGGCAGGGGCTCGGCGGCTGACGCCCGGTCTGCGGCGGCCGGTGGGGTGGGTGTTTCACGTGAAACACCCAC